>CALABV010000118.1 GCA_937886325.1 uncultured Geobacter sp. | reverse complement strand
CCGAAGGTGGACAACGGCTTGTCGAACTTCTTCTCGTCCCCTACCACCACCAGGATCAGCGCGTCGGGCCGGAGGTATTTCCGTGCCACGCGCAGCACATCCTCCTTCGTCACCCGGCCGATCCTGTCCCGGAATTCCTCCAGGTACCCCCTGGGATAGCCGTAGTACTCCATGCGGGCCCGCTGGTTCGCCACGGAAGCGGTGTTGGTGAAGGCGAAGATGAAGGAGTTGATGATGGATTCCCTGGCAAGGGTGAGTTCCGCGTCGCTCACCGGCCGGCGGGTCATGTCGTCGATGATCCCCCGCATGAGGCCGATGGCGCGGGCGGTGGTGCCGGCCTTTGTTTCGGTCTCCGCATCGAAGGAGCCGGGGAAGCGGCGGCCCGCCTGGAAGGAGCTGTCCACGTTGTAGGCGAGCCCCTCCTGCGTGCGGATCACCGCCATGAGGCGCGAGCTGAAGCCGTTGCCGCCCAGGATGGCGTTCATGACGGTGATGGCGTGCAGGTCGGGATTGTTCTTGTCGATCCCCAGGTGTCCCATGCGGATCACCGACTGGTCGATATCCTTTTTCACCAGCAGTACGGCCGGTTTTCCGGCAGGGGCGGGCTGTGGAATATCGGGCAGGGCGACTTCTTCCTTCTTCCATGCGCCGAATACCGTCTGCAGCTTTTCCAGCATCCCTTTCCTGTCGAAATCACCGGATACGGCCAGGATGACGTTGTTGGGGTGGAAAAAACGGCGGTGAAAGGCGACCAGGTCGTCACGGGTGACGGCGCTCACCGATTCCACCGTGGGGATGCGGCCAAGGGGGTGCCCGGCATAGATGGCCCTGCTCAGTTCCCGGTCCCCTACCTCCTGCGGGTCGTCATTCCGGCGGCGGATTGCTTCGATGGCCCGGTTTTTCGCCTGGGTCACCCGGTCCTCGCGGAACGTGGGCGACATCATCACCTGGGAGAAAAGAGCGAGGGTCCGGTCCAGGTTTTTCGTCAGGGAGGTGAGGGTGACGGTGCCCGAGTCGGCGCCGATGCCCGATTCGATGGACGAGGCCATGAATTCCAGCTCGCTGTCCAGCGCCTCCGGCGTGGTGGCCGCGGTTCCCCCGCCGCGCAGCGCGGCGCCGGTGAGTCCCGCCAGGCCGACCTTGTCATCCGGTTCGTAGATGCTGCCGGTTTTGACGTACGCCTGGATCGTGACCAGGGGGAGTTCGTGATCCTCCAGCAGGTGCACGACCATGCCGTTATCCAGCACGACCCGCTCCACCTCGGGGATGCGGAATGCGAGGGGCCGGAAGGTCATGGCCCGGGGATCCGGGGTCGTCGCGCCGTCGGCCTGCCAGGCCGCGGCAAGGGACAGTATCAGGGATATCAGAACGAGATATTTCTTCACTGGGCCGCCTCCCGTTTCCTGATGGTCGCCACGGTGCGGTTTTCCCGGACAAGGTAGGTACGGGCCGTCTCTCGCACGTCCTCGGGCGTGAGCTTCGCCACCTTCCGGCGGTGCTCGGTGATATAGCGCCAGTCGCCGGCAATGGCCTCGTATTCCGTGAGACGGTGGGCAACCCCGTCGTTGGAGTTCATGGCCTGGATTTCGTCCGTCTCCAGCCTGTTCAGGATCTGTTCCAGTTCGCGGGGAGTGACCGGTTCGCTCTTCAGCCGTTCCAGTTCGGCGTAGATCGCCTCCTCCACCTCCCGCACGGTATGGGGGCTCCGCGGCGTGGCCTGGATGACGAACAGGTTCGGATACCTGCTCCCCGGCGCGGAAAAGGCGGCGACATCCGTGGCCAGCTGCCGGTCCACCACCAGCGTGCGGTAGAGGCGTGAGGTCCTGCCGTCCGCCAGGAGCATGGTGATCACGTCGAAGACATAGTCTGCCTTCTCCGGGAGGGTCGGCTTGTGGAAGCCTATAACGAGCTGCGGTTCGGCGTCGTCCGTGATCTCGATGCGCCGCTCCCCCAATTGGCGGGGCTCTTCCACGGCAACGGGGGGGACCGGCACGCCGGGGGGAAGCGTGCCGAAATACTTCTCCACCATGGCGATGGTCTTTTGCGGGTCGATATCGCCCACGATGGCCACGATGGCGTTGGCCGGGGCATAGTAGCGGTGAAGGAACGACTCGGCCTTGGTCCGTGACAGGTTTTCAATGTCCGACATCCAGCCGATGATGGGCTGGCCGAAGGGATGGGCCACAAAGGCGGCTGCCAGGAACGACTCCCACAGCTTGCCGTCGGGGTTGGTGTCGTAGCTGCGGCGCCGCTCCTCCATCACCACGCTGCGTTCGGTATAGAACTCCCGCAGCACCGCATTGCGCAGCCGGTCCGACTCGATGGCGGCCCAGAGCTCCAGCTTGTTGGACGGGAGGCTGACCATGTAGGCCGTGGTGTCCTTGGCGGTAAAGGCGTTGTAGTTGACGCCGCCGTTTCTGGAGTAGATCTCGGAGACCTCGTTCTTTACCGCGTATTTGGCGGCCTCGCTTTCCAGTGCGGCGAGCTTCCGGGACAGGTCTTCAATCCTCTTGGGATCGGCCTCGCGACGTTTCAGCTTTTCAGCCATGAGGGATTGACCCGTTTTTTCGATTTCGTCAAGGAGAGGCTTTTCCCTGGCGTAATCACGGGTTCCGAGCGTTTTCGTCCCCTTGAAGAGCATGTGCTCCAGGAGGTGGGCGATGCCCCGCTCATCGCTCCTTTCGTCCGCGCTCCCCACCTTGAAGCGGATCCAGGCCGAAACGGTCGGAGAGGTATGGCGCTCCACCAGGAGGAGCTTCATGCCGTTCTTCAGGGTATGCTCCCTCACCTTCTCCTCAAGACCGGCGCCGGAGGCGGATACGGCGGTGATGAGAAGGCAGAAGACGATGAGAAAAAAGCCGCGGGTTCTTTTCATGGAAGACCTCGCACAGATGATATGGAACTGGGGTTTACTATAAACAACCGCTCCCGGTACGTCAACATCGGCAGCCGACGGTAAGCTGCGGGCTGCCGGAGACTGCTTTTCACTTTTCGCCTTATACTATTCACCCTTTGCCTTTTGCAGTGTATGGTATACTCTGTTGCGGCGGACTCTCCGAGAGTATCCATGACCGCCGTACCCCAAAATTAATCCCCCTGCAAGGAGGTTGCTGATGAAACGTATCGCAGCTGTATTTCTTTTCTCTCTGATCTGGTGCGGAGTCGCCGCTGCGGCGGCGCCATCGTACGAGGCCCTGGCAAAACTGCCGGTCATCAGTTTCGGCGAGACGGTCCCCGGCACCGACTACATTCTCCTTTTCCCGGCCGGAAAGCCGGTATCGCTTTCCGTCTTCATCGTGGGGAGTCTTTTCGAGGCGCCCGTCAGCGCCGACCTCACGGTCAAGCCCGCCCGGGACATCATGATTTACCGTGATTGGGCCAGCCTCGACGGCAGGGAATGGCTGCCGAGGGGCGAACTGATCCGGAGCGACGTGGAAGCCAAGATCCCCGGCTACAATCACCCCTATCCCGGGGAACTGAAGGTGCGGATGGATCTTCCGGGCGGGAGGTGAGGCGGAGCCTCCATCTGTTTCCGTGTCGGTACTCTATTCGCCTGACGAGGGAGGAGACGGTGATGGGATTGCATCATGGAAGAATCCTGCTTATTGCGGCCCTGTTTATCTGGAGCGCGGCGGCCCTGCAGGCATGTAACGGATCAGTGGAAAAGAAGGGGGCTGGTGATGTTCAGGCGGTAGGGGATGCACCCGGCCGCATCAGGGTGTATTCCGCGGAACGGGGAGGATACATCATGACCGAAAAGGTACGCAGGAGCGATGAGGAATGGCGGCGGATGCTGACGCCGGAGCAGTTCTACGTTACCCGGAAGAAGGGGACGGAAAAGCCCTTTGCCAACGCCTGGTGGAACAACCACGAGAAGGGAACCTACCGTTGCGTATGCTGCGATCTGGACCTGTTCGGTTCCGATGCCAAGTACGATTCGGGCACCGGGTGGCCGAGCTTCTGGCAGCCCATCGCCCCGGAGAATATCAGGACCGAAGAGGACGACAGCCTGTTCGTCGTCCGCACCGAGGTCCTGTGCAGCCGGTGCGACGCCCACCTTGGACACGTCTTCTCCGACGGTCCCAAGCCGACCGGGTTGCGCTACTGCATGAATTCGGCGGCCCTGAAGTTCGTGAAGGCAAAGTAAAGGGCGGTTCGTGAACCGCCCCTACGTCTCCCGCCGGTACAGCGAAAGATTCTTCCTCTCCAGGAAACGCAGGATTCCGGCCGGGACGGCGATTCCGGAGAAGATGAGGGCGCATCCCGTCCATTCCATTCCGCTCAGCCGTTCCCCGAGAACCAGCATGCCCCCGATCATGCTCCAGACCGGGTCCAGGGTATAGATGAGCCCTGCCTGGGCCGGCGTGGTGTGGCGCTGCCAGGTATTCTGCAGGGTAAAGCAGAGCACCGTCGGGAAGATGGCGCAATAGACCAGGGCGCCGATGGAAACCGGCCCGAAGGGAGCCGGGGCAGGGGCGAAGACAAAGGAAAGGACGCCGCTGATGACGGTGACGGTGGCCAGTTGCACGAGGGTTACCAGGTACACGTCCTCTTCCTTCA
>CALABV010000117.1 GCA_937886325.1 uncultured Geobacter sp. | reverse complement strand
CGCCCAACCGAAGTTGGTGGAGGGCGAGTCGAATTCCGGATAGTAGAGGTCCTGACCCCGGCTGTGCAGGAAGGTCCCGGAAAGGAGCATCTCCGGGCCCGCTTCGAACTTCTTCCCGTAGCTCAGACGCCCCTTGTAGGTGTCGAAGCTCCCGGTTGCGCCCGACACCTCCACTCCGTCCATGTCCCTGCCCCGGCGGGTGATGACGTTGATCACCCCCATCATGGCATTGGCGCCGTACAGGGTGTGGCCGGGCCCGCGGATGATCTCGACCCGCTCGATCAGATCCACATCGACGACCATCTCGTATCCGATATAGCCTGTCTGGTAGACGGTGTCGTTCTGCCGCACCCCGTCCACCAGGAGCAGGAACCGGGTCCCGTAATCCCCGGGGATTCCCAGGCCGCGTATCCCGGCGTAACGGTAGTTGCGGTCATTGGTCACCGAGAAGCCCGGGACGCTCTGCAGGATGTCGGACAGGGTCCGGTAGCCGTACATCTTTATCTCTTCGGCCGTGACAATGGTGACCGAGGCAGGCGCCTCGGTGATCGGCTGTTCATATCTCGATGCGCCGGACACCGTATCCACCTCGACCTCCATCAACTGCTCGATGGTGAGTGTGGTCAGGTCCGCGGGCGGGGGGCCGTCAGAGGCGCCGTCTTCGGCGCGAGCCCGTGAGATCGGCAGGGCAAGGAGCGTAAGCAGCAGCACGAACGCCGCCAGGCGAGCGGGGGAAAGGATCGCCGGTGGCTGAATGTTCCTGTCGGCATGGTCGTGACCGGTGAAGAAAGCCCGTTTCATCATGGCTCGATCACCTCCCTGGCCAGCTTCAGTAACTGGGAGCTTATCCTGATCCCCGCCTGTTGAGCAGCCTGGTTGTTGATTTCGAAGCCCACCCGTTTCCGCTGCATCACCATGCTGATCATAACGCCGGAGCGGGCGAACCCCTGGCTGTCCCCGACCGTCAGGACCGGACGATTGCGGAGTGTTTTCATGATGCGGGGCAGTGCCCGTTTCTCCGATGCGCTGATGAACAGGATGTCCGCGTCCCGCGCCTCCTCAGGGTCGTCGCAGCGTTTGATCACCACTTTCCTCCCCTTGACGGTTTTCCCGTTCAGGGAATCGATGGCGCCTTCGAGGGGGTCTCGCCCCAGGATGGCGATGGTAAAGAGGTTGTTTGCGTGGGGCGGATCCGGCCAGTCGACGAAACCGGCGAAATTGAGGATGAACGCGGCCTTGATCTGATACTCTCCGGCCTTGGGGGTGTCGGATGCCGCGGTACGGGGCAGCGCCGCCTGGATCAGTAAGGAGAGCGCGAACAGGAGCGCCGGCAGCGCGCGCGGATAGCGGCGCGCCCCTCCGCTCCGGGCGGTATGCCCCGCAAGCGGACACGAGGAATGTAATCTCGCGGTGAGAGTCATTGGACGGCCCCGAACATGATACATCCTACCCCGACACCGCTTCCCGGGCGGGCAGGTACTGCTCGAACTGTTTCTTCTCCGCGGCACAGCGGTAGGCCTCTTCCGGGGTGATGCGCTTCGTCTTCAGGAGATCGAGGATATGCTGGTCCATGAGCTGCATCCCGTCCTTGCGCGCGGTCTGGATGATGGACGGGATCTGGAAGGTCTTCCCCTCGCGGATGAGGTTGGCGATGGCCGGGGTCCCCACCATGATCTCCATGGCGGCCACGCGCCCCTTGCCCTCGGCGACCTTCAGGAGCTGCTGGCAGACGACACCCTTGAGGGATTCGGAGAGCATGGTGCGGATCTGCTCCTGGCCGTCGCGGGGAAAGGCGTCGATGATGCGGTCGATGGTCTTGGCCGCGGAATTGGTGTGGAGGGTGCCGAACACCAGGTGGCCGGTCTCGGCCGCGGTCATGGCCAGACTGATGGTCTCCAGGTCCCGCATCTCCCCCACCAGGATCACGTCCGGGTCTTCGCGCAGGGCGGCCCGGAGCGCCGCGGAGAAGCTGTCGGAATGCTCACCGATCTGCCGCTGGTTCAGGAGAGACTCCTTGCTCTCGTGGATGAACTCCAGCGGGTCTTCCAGGGTCAGGATGTGCTCCTTCCGTGTGGAATTGATGAGGTCTATCATGGCGGCCAGGGTGGTGGATTTTCCCGAACCGGTCGGTCCGGTGACCAGGACCAGGCCCTTTTTCAACAGGGTCATCCTGCGCACCCCTTCCGGGAGGCCCAGGTCGTCGGCTGTCAGTATCTTGCCGGGTATGATGCGGAACACCGCTCCGATTCCCTTGTGCTGCAGGAACAGGTTGCCGCGGAAGCGGGCGAATCCGGGCATGGAATAGGCGAAGTCCAGGTCGTGCCGCGCCTCGAAATCAGCCCGCTGCTTTTCGCTCAGGATCTCGTAGAGGATGACCTTCAGCTCCTCGTGGGACAGGGACTTGAAGTTGAGGCGCACCATGTCCCCATGCAGGCGGAAGATGGGGGGCGAGCCGGTGGAAAGGTGGAGGTCGGACGCTCCCTGTTCCTGCATCATTTTGAAAAGCGCGTCGATTCGTGCCATGTATCTTCTCCGTAAGTATTACCGTGCCGTAACGGCGAAATATTCTTCCGGCGAGATCTCGCCGGCCAGGAGCAGGTCGTCCAGCTCCTCGCTGATACTCCGGTAGCCCCTCATGGCGAGGCTCCGCAGGATATCGGACTTCACCCTTGCTCCGGCGAATGCTTCCCGGAGGGGATCGTCGAAGGGGACAACATCCGCCAGGTATTTTGTCACGCCGCACCCGGAATAGCCGCAATCGGCGCACCCCGGGGAGCGGTAGAGGGTTTCCGCCTCGGGAAGGCCGGCATCGGACGGGGAGACCTCGAAGCTTTTGCGGCAGGAGGGGCAGAGCGTTCTGACCGCTGTGATTGACGCGATCCCCCGGATCCAGGCGCCGACGGATCGATTCTCCCGGCGCGCATAGAGCAGGTACTCGAGGGCCGCCCCGAGATCCTCGCGGTCGATTCCGGCCACGATGAGACGGCCCCGCAGCGCAATCCTCCCGGCCGCGAGAAAGGCCCGGCCGGGGGTTGCGTCTGCCAGGGCAATCAGGTCGGGATCGTGGTTGAGCAGGGCGTTCATCACCTGTTCCAACTCCTCCGGCGAGCCCTCCGGCAGCGGGACGCGGGGGGTGGCGGTACGATCGTTTCCGATCCCGTTTCCCAGAAGCAGGATGCTTCTCCCCGCCTTTGCACACTCGTCCAGGAACAGATCCAGAAAGCGGAACCGGTCTTCGCGGTCCCCCCCCGCGAAGAGGATCATTCCGCTTCCCTCGGCAGCAAGGGAGATCAAGTCGTCCCTTTTTGACGGACTGATTCCCATCTCCTCCAGGGATCGGGGAAACTGATTGTCCCGGTGCATGGCAAGGGTCACATATTCGCCTTCCGTGACTTTCATCAGAAACACCGAAATCGCCACGTCGCTCCCCTTGTAGTGAAACTCCATGCACCCTTCGACGGCGATTCCCCGTGAACCGTTGAGACCGGCCTGCTTCCGGATATGGAGAAGCAGATCGGGAAAGGACGTGACGGGAAAGCCGCCGATGTCCCGGTGCACCCGCCCCTTCCAGGCCAAGACACGCACTTCGGGGCCCGTCGGCCGGAGGGAGAGCGATGTCAGACCGTTCTGCAGAAAAAACAGCAGAAGGTACTTCAGAAGTCGTGCCCCGCTCATATCATCGTTTATCTTTTCGATGATGCCGGGGGTAAAGGAAGAAGAGGCGAAGCCAAAGAATGCATCGTCCCGTGCCGGGCCGTAGAAGAGGTCAAGCATCTCCCGCAGTTCGCGGATAATGGGCATGGAAACGGTAACGCGGCAGCCGGTGACCTTTTCCACCGCTTCCACGGCGGCCCGGTTGAGGGGGTCGGCCAGGGCGATATGCAGCTCATCGCCGGTGCGGATGATGGGAATGAGGTTGAACCTGCGTGCCAGGTCCGCGGGTACCAGAGCTGTTGCGCTCCTGTCGATGATCTTGTCGCTGAGGCGGACGTAGGGGATGTCCAGCTGGTTGGAGAGCGCCCAGTCGATATCCTCCTGGGTGACGATCCCCAGCTTGACCAGGGCCTCGCCGAAACGGCATCCGGAGACGCTCTGTTCCTCAAGGGCGGCACGGATGTCTTCTTCGGTGATGATCCGCGAGTTGAAAAGCACCGAGCCGATGGTGCCCTTTTTCACCAGACTTTCCATGAAATCCTCCCGTCGTATCCGTTCCGTCCGGAGCTTCCGGACGGAAGTACTCGTTTCCTTATCGGACGATAGCATGAAAACTTTACAGCGGTGCAAAAAAATACGGCGATACGGCCTCCGGCTTCCCGCGCTTTACTTTCAGCCGTCCGCTGTGGTAGCCTTCCCCAAAACACGCCGCCGTTTCGCGCGGCACAACGGGAAACTAAACTTGAAAAAGCAGTTGTAGTCGTCCTTCGTTCACTCCGGCCGGCCTGTTTCTGCTGCTCTAGGCTCATTTCGCTACAGCCGATAAACTCACCCTGCGGGTTCGGACACTATCGGCCGGTGACGCTCCATTTCGCCAAGAGCAGCGACGAATCATGCCGAAGTCGTTCTCTTCGGACGACTACAACTGTGGAATTTAGGATACATGGATACATGAAAAGAAAAGCCCTCGCCCTCTTTTCCGGGGGGCTCGACTCGATACTTGTCGTGAAGCTGATGCAGGAGCAGGGGATCGAGGTGGAGGCGGTCAACTTTACCTCCCCCTTCTTTCTGTGCAAGAATCCTACAGCCGGGTGTCCGTCGGAAGCGGTCCGCGTCGCCGGGGAACTGGGCGTGCCCATCAAGGTCATCGAACTGGGGGTCGACTTTCTGGAGATGATCCGATCTCCGCGGCACGGCTACGGCAGCGGCATGAACCCCTGCATCGACTGCCGCATATTCTTTCTGCGCAAGGCCGCGGAGTACATGGCAGAGTGCGGCGCTGATTTCATCGTAACCGGCGAGGTCCTGGGACAGCGTCCCCTGAGCCAGCGCAAAGAAGCCATGCTCCTCGTGGAGCGGGAAAGCGGGCTCAAGGGGTTGCTGCTGCGCCCCCTGTCCGCGAAATTTTTGCCGCCGACCGTGCCGGAACAGGAGGGTTGGGTGGATCGGGGGAGGCTTCCCGCCATCTCCGGCCGTTCGCGCAAGGAACAGATGCGGCTCGCAAGCGAGATGGGAATAGAGGGGTATCCCATCCCGGCCGGAGGATGTCTCCTCACGGAACCATCCTTTCTTTCCAAGATACGGGACGTCTTCGACCATGCCGACACTTTGAACATGCTGGATTTCGCGCTTCTGCGGACAGGCCGTCATTTCCGGATCGGCGCCCGCACCAAGGCGATCATCGGCCGCAACGAGGCGGAAAACGAGACGCTTGAGGACATCATGCGACCCGGTGACGCGACCCTGCGCTGGTTGGGCGGGGGCAGCCCCCTGTGTGTCGTGACCGGTGAAATCCGTTCCGACCTCCTGGAGATGGCGGCCCGGATCCTTCTTCGCTTTACCAAGGCGGCGTCCGGATCGGAGTGTTCGATAGCGGTGGTCGTGGATGGAACCGAGAGTCGCCTTGCCGTAGTTCACGAGTTCGATGAGGGCCGGATAGAACGCTTCCGGGTGTGAAGAAGCCTGAAAACGGCATGCTGAGCGAACGAAGGCCGGCTCCACATGCGGAATCAGGGATACATGAGTGTCGGCGCGGGGAGGAACCGTGGGAGAACTGGAACGGCTTCTTGAGGTGATTGAGGAAATTGCGGCGGGCCGCTATTCCAATGATGTGATGGATCTGACCCGGCCGGAGGTGCCGGATCCGGTCCGCTCCATCGCCGAGGCCATGGGGCTGATGATGGTCAAGGTGGAGGCCCGCGAATACCGTCTCGAAATGCTGATCCAGCAACTGCGGGAACTGAACGACACCATCCGTCGCAACGCCATCGGTACTGTTTCCGCAATGGCAAATGCCCTGGCGGCCCGGGATACCTATAC
>CALABV010000116.1 GCA_937886325.1 uncultured Geobacter sp. | reverse complement strand
TCCGAATCCAGGTTGAAAGAACGCCGGAAGAGCCCGAAGGATCTTCCGGCGTTTTTCTTTCAGGGAAGGTTCTACTGGATGGCTGGTTTCATCAAGGCTCCCTTGACGGGAATCCGGTAGGAGCCGGGACTTGCCTCGTACTTGGCCAGGAGCAGGAAAACGAGTTTCTGTCGTTCCAGGAAATCCGGTTTGGGCATCAGTTCCAGGGTGAGATCGAGGGGAGCGCTCGCCAGGGGTCCGGCAACCGGCACCGTTCCACTTAGTCTGGAATAGATTCCATCACCCTGGAAGGTCAGGCTCTCCAGCCTTCCTCTTCCGCCGGTCACACGGAACATCCCCCGGATGGTCGAGTAGGATGCATCCGGCAAGGGAATCTCACCGATTTTTATCGCGCTCAGTTCGGCCCTTTTCACATCAAGCTTCATCTCTCCTTGTCTCTGGACGCCCTGCCCTTTGAAAGATCCGTCAAGAAAGAGTCCACCTTTTACATTCGCGCCGGTTGCCGTCGGGAAGAACGGGATGTCCTCCAACCGGACACCCGCGCCATGAAAGGCCAGGTTTCCGTTTCGCGGCTGATACCGCGCTTCCACTTCCCCTCGTCCGATGCGCGCCCGGAAGTCCAGGACGACCCGACCGATACACAGGGGAAACACCTTGATGCTCGCGGAGGCTTCATCCAGTTTCAGGAGCGTACCCCGTTCGTCGGAAATCAGTACATTCCGAGCGGAAACTCCGAGAGGAAAGGACTTCCGGAATTCCGCGGCCCGAAGGATGTACCCCTTCTCTTCAAGACCACGGACAAGCGCCCCTTTTATCTCCCCCACGGGGACAAACAGAATAATTAAAACGGCTAACAGCAGGATGGCGCCGCAGACGCCGCAGAGTGCTCGAAAAAGCGCGATTCTTTTCACTTTTGTCCCTGTGGCGCCGCTTTCAGAATGGCGAAGGTAAGGGTGACATCGAGACGTGAAGGGTCATCGAAGCGGGTCTTCATATTGGTCTTCTTCACCAGAATCGGCCGCCCCCCCTTTTCCAGCCGGTACAGGAGATTGACAGCCTCATTGGCGGAAAGCCCCTCTATCTTCACCTCGGCGGCGTCTTCCACAAAACCGCCCCTTTCTTCGCCTTTCAGGGGAGTAATTCTGCTCGACTTTCCTTTTATCCCGATTTCCTCGATTATCTTTGCCGGAGAATCGTCGGAACGGGTCGATGCCAGGCGACCGGCAAACTGCTGGGACGTCATTTTCGCGGAGAGGTAGCGATGCTTGAGAGCCATCATCTCCACCAGGTCGGCCTCGCGGCTCTTGCGCTTCTTCTCCAACGCGGAGATCCGTTCGTTGGCCGCGGTGAACAGGATAAGGAAGAGCAGCACGAGCGATATCCCGACCCCCCACCTGATGCGGGTCCGGTGATCCATGTACCCGTACTGTTCCTTCAGAAAGTCCAGAAATTTCATTTCGCTCCCTCCCGCAACGTTCCCCGGAATGAGAAGGAAACGCTTCCATCCGGCCGCGACTTCACTTCGCTCAGGCTTGAGGAGCTGAACAGCGCTGAAAGTCGCGACTTGAAATCATTCGCCGCCTGAAACGAGCGGGCGTCGCCCTTGAGGGTGACCTGACCGTCCCCGATCTCCAGCTCGTACACCGTGGAGACAGCGTCGCCCTTAGCCGATGCAATTCCGCTCATGACCGGCAGGGTTTCCTGGCCGGAGGCACCTCCCCCGAGACGCCGGATCTCCGATTTGAGTTCGGAGACTTCATCAACCGCCTTCTTCCGTGAGGGGAACACTTCACGGTAGATCTTGCCGATGGATGTATTGACGGAGGAAAGGTCTCTTTTGACGAAATAGTAGCGCAGACCGGTCTCGGACACGAGCAGCGCCAGGAACAGTCCGGCAAGGATCGCGGTCAGCCGGAGCTTTCTCTTCATCAGGTCGCGGCCGGCGGTATAGGCAAGCCTGCCGTGCCGGAAATTGAGCGGTTCGCCCCGCAGAGACGCGGTTGCCAGCGCCCACGCGCCGGCATGGTCAAGAGCCGTGCTTTCACCCGGGAAGGAAGAGGCCAGAGAGCCTGACACGGGAAGGGGCGCAAAAGAAACGGTTGAGGTTTGCCCGCGTGCGGAAAACGATGATCCGTTCTTCACCGCGGCGCCGTGGAGAAAAACCCGCTCCACTCGAACACCCTTGCCTACTTCCAGAAGAGCAAGGGTCCTGGTGATCTCGTCTGCCGCGCTTGATCCATCGAGAGAACGGAACAACACCGGTTTTCCATCCGAATAGACGGCAAGGGAGCGGCCGTCGCAAAGGGCGACGGCGCCCTCCGCGAAGGTTGCCGGAATCAGGAGATCCCAGGCAAACAGCGAAGACCCCACAATCTGTGGTTCCAGCCCCGCATCTTTCAGCTCCTGAATCTTCGCTTCCAGCGCCTCCTCAACGGCCCATACCGCCGTCACTTTCCCCTCGGATCCGGGAATGGCGTCAAAGACAAGGCCCTCCGTATCCAGGGCAATTTCTCCCTTCAGTTCAAGGGGAAGCACCTCCCGCTGCTTTCGGCGATCGGGTATGGGAAGTTCCAGTTCACGGAGAAAAAGCGTCTCCGGATCAAGAGAGAGAAGCACCTTATCTTCCGGAGCGACGGTCGCGGCCAGTTCGGCCAGGACGTGGGCAAAGGACTCCGGGCTTTCGTGGGGACGGCAGTCGGCGCCGCGAAATACAAGCGCTCCGCTTCGTTTTTGAAACCTTGCGAAACCGATGGAATGTTTGCCAGCTTCAACAATCAGGATGTCCATTATAATTCTCTCCAGTACAGAAGCGTTGGCTGTGCATCGTCGACACGGACGACCGCCTCGACGATACGCACGGTATCCCGGACCTGAGCGCGGGACTGGACGCGGAAGATCGTTCCCTTGACAACGAGCTTTCCCTGCAAGGCAATTCCGACGGTCTCCAGACCCGCGATACCGGTAATCTCGGAGGGATCGCTGAAGGGCGCCGTGCTCCGACGGTCGACGATGCGCGCCGCGAGATCGGGGCTCATCTGCGGGTCAAGAACGGCGAGCAGTTCCGCGGGAGCGGTATTGATGTTGATCTTGGAACCGGTTCCGGCCGCTGAATCCCCGTATATCGTCACATAGGGAAAGAGTTTCGTCAGGACATTCTCGTCAAACCCCGCCGTCATACGCAATTCCTCATACGTGGAGATCCTGGCATTCCCGGCCTCGTACGGTGTCGGAAGCCCTTGGTAGTATGGGGACTCTGCGCCCCGCGGCTGCGGGATATCGTTTGTGTCGACCCAGTCCACGAGCTTGTCCGCCAAGTCGGCGGAGAGCTGAAGCTTGGCCAGGAGTCGTACGACGACATCGTAATACGCCTCATTCACCGTGCCGTTCGGAAAGACGACGGAATTCAGATCCAGCTTGCCGCTTTCCTCGCGAATAGTAACCGTAAGCGTTCCCCGTTCGTCATCAAGCTTCTGGGGAGTAGCCCACGGGTCGAGTAGCGAAGTATATGCCTTGGAAGCCAGGGAAGAATGCAGCAGCTTGATGGCAACGTCGGCCCCGGACGCAGCCGCAAGGCTCGCCTGCTGGGCATCGGCATAGCTCTGGCGCAGCGAGGTCTCGACAAAGACCTCGTTGATGAACTCGCTGGTAACCGCGACCAGCAGCGCCGTCACGATAAGGGTAATGATGAGGGCGAAACCCTTTTCTCCCTTCACACCCCCCCCATACGCGGCACGACCACCGCAGTAAACGGCGTAGGCTTTTCACGTCCCGGCAGCGACAATGTAATCCGCACCGCCTTCGGCAGCTTCCCGTTCAGCTTCGTATCCCAACTCCTGACCCAGGACGTGCCGTCGTAACACTCCACGAGAAACCCTTCGATGGGGCCGGTAAGGGGATAGGAAACGGGTTTGACGTCAAGAAACAGGTCCCGCGTCCGGCGGGCAAGGATGATCGCATTTCCTTCTTTTTCCACGGTCTCGTACCGGCTTTCCATTACATCCGACGAAGGTACGGAGCCGTGGCGCGGAACGGTGAAGGCCGTAAAATCAAGTGTGGAAGCCGGCTTGCCGAACACGTCCCTGTCCTCCACCACGAATCGGAGCCGCAGATTGTCCTTATCGAAATAGGCGGCGGACAGTTCCCTCCGTAGCAGATCCAGGGTAACGCGCGTGTCGCGGAGCACCTCGGCCCGCTCACGAGTCGTATCGCTCCCCCGCAGTACGGAAAAAAAGGTCCCGTAGAGCGCACCGCTCAACAACACCAGCAGGACGAGGGCGATGAGCAGTTCTATGAGCGTAAAACCTTGCCGGCCGCCGATGATCGCACGGCCGCCCTTATTTCTTCTGAACCACATAAGACTCAAGGGAAAGGGTTCTCCTCTCGGCGCCCCATTTTACCGTTACCGTCAACTGTCTGAAGCCGGGCACGGGTGACGCCGTTACCTCAGCCTTCCAGGAGTACTCCGGCCACTCCGGAGCAAAAGTGCCTTCTTTGGTGGACGACTTTTCCATCGTAGTGAGGAGATCAAAATCCTCAATCTTGGCCCGGGCCAGCAGGAGAGCAACGGTCTCCTCCCTGTCGCGGGATGCCACGGACAGATGATAATTCACCGAGGAGATCACGGTAAGGACAACGCCGGACATGATGGCAAGCGCCACCATTACCTCCAGCAGGGTGAAGCCTCTCACTGGCCTTCCTCCTTCTCTTCGAGGGAGAAATCCTTTGCCCCATCGCCGTCGGAAAGCGTACCTTCCTGGTACCCTTCCAATACCTCCACCCGGCCGCTTCCGGGATAGAGGGCCACCGTGAAGAAACGCGATCCGGCCTGGGACTTCAGGTGAAACAGGAGGAACTCGTCGGCGCCGAGGGGACTGAAATCAATGGCGGTCTCCCCTTCGGAAATCTTCCCGAGCCGGGAAGTGGTGATGTCGGCGAACTCGACACCTTCCCGCAGCGCCAGTTTCATAAGGGCCGGATCGGTAACCGCTACCTCTTCGTCTTCGGGCAGGACCCGCATGACCTCCATTGCGCCGTCGAGGATCCTGATGCGGAGACGATAGTACAGTTTCGTGGAGATGGCATGATTCTGAAGATAGCGGAGCGTCCCGGCAAAGGTTCGCGCCGCGGTCCCAAGGTCCCTTTCCTGGGCAAACGGCAGGCGCGGCACGACCAGCAGCGCAACCAGGCCGAGGATAAAGATGACCACCGTCAACTCGATAAGAGTAAAGCCCGCGCTACGGAAATTCCGCGCTTTTACCGGGCGTTGAGCCCACTTTCCATTCTTTGTCTCGGTCGAATCTTGACGGGCTCCCGACACTCGTTCCAACTCCTCCGGCGGCATGCTCCCTTTTTAGTGTCCATCCGGAAACTCCGGATGTGACACTATTGGTTTTCAATTCGGAAGCGAGTAATTTTTCGGCCTGGCAAGGAAATCGAGGGTTTGCGCGGAGGCGTACATCGGTACGCCGCACAAGCAAGCCCGAAGATTGACACCGCCAGGGCGGAAAAGGACCGTTTCCGGATGGAAACTATTTAAGGTTCCAGCTTTCGATATCCGCCGCTTTCTTGCCTTCTCCGCCCCTGACACCGTCCGGGCCCGTGGATGAAAGGTCAAAGTCTCCGTGCTCCCCGGGCGAAAGGTAGACATAGTCGTTCCCCCATGGGTCCTTGGGTACCTCCTTGCTTTCCAGGTAGCCCCCCTCGCGGTAGTTCTTCGGCAACACCCCGGCCGCCGGCTGTGTGACCAGAGCCTGAAGCCCCTGTTCCGTGCTCGGATAGGAGCCGTTATCAAGCTTGTACAGCTTCAGGGCAGTCTCCAGGTTCTTGATCTGAACCTTTGCATCGGCGATCTTGGCATCGTCGGTCTGACCGATTATTCTCGGACCCACCAGAACCGCCAGCATCCCGAGGATGACGATGACAACCATTATCTCAATAAGGGTGAAGCCCGCGTTGTTTCTCATACGTGTTTTCATGGATGACCTCCGTGTTTCTATGCGTTTCCACATTTTTAATCCCCCTCACCCCCCGCCCCTCTCCCGGAGGGCGAGGGGAGTAATCTACCCTCTCCCCTTGGGAGAGGGCGGCCGATGGCCGGGTGAGGGCGCGCGTTTATTCCCTTCTATCCGGAGCTTCCGTACGGAAGCTATTTTATCAATTGATTCAACTGGAAGATAGGCAGGAGAACGGCGATGACCATGGTCCCGACGACAAGTCCCATTGCCAGGACAAGCAGGGGTTCCAGCAGAGACATGACCCGTGCAACCGCTGCGACGAATTCCTTCTCGAAAGCCGCTCCGGCCTTGGACAGCATCGCCTCCAGCGTGCCGCCGCGCTCGCCGACCGCCACCATGTGGACGAGGAGAGGGGGAAAGAGCGTCTCATCCCGAAGCGACGCGGAAAGACTCCCCCCCTCGGCGAGTTCAAGCCGCGCTCCCGCGAGAGCTGTGCGGTATCTGCGATTTACGACCACTTCGCCGGTTATCTCCAGGGCGCGGATGACCGGCACGCCGCTCGACAGGAGCAGGCCCAGTATTCTGGAGAATCGTGAGAGGATCAGCTTGACCGCGAGAGGTCCGACCAACGGAAGCTTGAGAAGCAAGGCGTCACGCTTGAAGCGGAAGGTTTCGCGTCTGATGAGCCGTCTATAGAGATACACCAGCCCGCCTCCGAGGATGAGAAGCGCCCACCACCCCGATCGGAGCAGGGTGCTGGTTTTTATGAGGAGGACCGTGATAAGCGGAAGCGCTGCCTTGTTTTGCTCGAAAATTACAACGATCTTAGGGATTACGAACGCAAGAAGGAACAGCATCACCCCGATTCCGACAACGACCATGAGCGACGGATAGGCAAGAGCCGTCGTAACCCTGCTCCTCACCGCCTCCTGGTCCTCCAGGAAATCGGCCAGCCTGTCGAGGATGGTCTCCAGTGCTCCGCTCGCCTCGCCCGCCGCTACCATGCTGACATAGCTTTCACTGAAGACCGCGGGCTCTTCGGCCAGGGAGCGGGCCAGGTTCGCCCCTTCCGCCAGCCGCGCACGGAGGCGCGCCAGGACTTCCTTCAGCTCTCCCGGCCCCTCCTGTTCATGGAGGGTCGATATGGCCTCGAAGACCGGGACGGAGGACCCGAGCAACGTGGAAAGGCGGCGGGTCATCAGGGAAAGTTCCGGCAGAGTGACGCCCTTGCGGAAATAGCCGCGCAGACCCGCCTTGGAGGCGGAGACCGCCTCGGACAGTTCACGGGGGAAGAGCCCTTCTTTTTTAAGGGCCAGCCGCGCCTCCTGCTGCGTTCCCGCCTCGACGGCGCCAGAAACCGCGGTTCCGTCCCTCTTGAATGCGTTATAGCGGAAGGTCGGCATAGTCTTCCTGTGTTACCCGCACAACTTCCTCGATGGTGGTAATCCCGGCCGCGACCTTGTCAAGCCCGTCCTCCCGCAGGGTTTTCATTCCCTTCGAGACGGCATACTCCTTTATCACGCCTGCCGGCGTGTTCTTGATGACCATGGAACAGATTTCAGCGTCAATGAGGAGCAGTTCGTAAATACCGGTACGGCCCATCGTGCCGAGCCCGAAACACGCGTCGCACCCTTTCCCTCGGAAGAGTTTCGGAGGAAGGGCAATGCCCGGATATTCGCGATCCGGAACATATTCCTCCCGGCAATGGGGGCAGATCACCCTGACGAGGCGCTGGGCCAGAACCGCGGACAGGGAAGAGGCAACCAGAAACGGTTCTACCCCCATATCTATCAGACGGGTTACCGCGGTCGGAGAGTCGTTGGTATGAAGGGTGGACAACACGAGGTGGCCGGTGAGGCTTGCCTGGATGGCAATCTCCGCGGTCTCGCCGTCGCGGATTTCGCCGACCATGATGATGTCCGGGTCCTGTCGAAGAATGGAGCGCAGGCCGTTTGCGAACGTAAGGTCAATCTTCGGATTGACCTGGATCTGTCCGATGCCCTTCAACTGGTACTCGATGGGATCCTCGATGGTGATGATGTTCTTTTCCGGCGAATTGAGTCGATTCAAAGCGGCATACAGTGTCGTGGACTTGCCGCTGCCTGTCGGTCCGGTGACGAGAAGGATGCCGTTGCTGCGACCGAGGAGCTTCTCCATGGTCTTGACCCCTGAGACGGACATGCCCATGTCTTCAAGGGAGATGAGCCCTTTCTTCTTGTCCAGCAGACGGAGAACGACCCGTTCACCGAAGAAAGTCGGAATAATGGAAACACGGATGTCCACGTCGCGACCCGCCACGACGACCCGGATCCGCCCGTCCTGGGGAAGGCGTTTTTCCGCGATATTCAGGCTCGCCATTATCTTTACGCGGGAGATGATCGCCTCCTGCACGACTTTCGGCGGGGTGAGCATCTTGTACAGAATGCCGTCGATGCGGAACCGTACCTCCACCTCCCGCTCGTAGGGCTCGATGTGGATATCGCTTGCCCGCTCCTTGACCGCCTGGAAAAGGATGGAGTTCAGGAGGCGGATAACGGGCGCCTCGTCGGTCAGGTCCAGCAGGTCACGGGGTTCATTGAGTTCGGTTGCGATAGTGGAGAGGTCCTCCCCTTCCAGCTCTTCCACAACCTCCTGGGCGGATCCGGAGATCCGCGAGTAGAGATGGTTCACCGCCTCCATGGCCGCCTGGGGGGTGGTTACCACCATGTCCACCGGCATGCCGAAGAGCCCCCGGACTTCGTCGAGGGCCGACAGATTCGCGGGATCACCGGTCGCGACGAGCAACCGGCCGTTCTCTTCCCGCAGCGGCAGGAGCAGGTTGGCGCGTGCGAACGCAAGCGGTACGCGACCGAGAAGCGACGTGTCCACGCCGCTGTCGTCGATTCGCGATACGAACGGCAGACCGATGCGGGCCGCAAGTGATTCCATGTCCGTTGCCTGGGTCATGGCGTTCCCTTTATCTCCTTGTCGAGATTGATCGGGGCGCCGGCCGGGGCAGGTGCGCCGTCCAGCGCACTGTCGAGATTAATCTGCCTGTCCACCGCCGTCTCGAATTTCTGCTTCTGCCGGTAGGTAACCGCCGCCAGATCCGCGGCGGTGCGGACGATGCGCGGAGTGAGCAGGATCATGAGGTTCGTCTTGGTTCGATTCGTGGACTTGGTTTTGAACAGGTAACCAAGGAGCGGAATGTCGCCGAGTAACGGAATCTTGTTGACGTTCTCCTCTTCCCGGGTCTGGATGAGTCCGCCTATCACGACGGAATCGGTATCCTTCACAACCACGGAGGTCTTGGCGGAACGCTTGGTGGTCACCAGGTCGGCCGCCTGCCCCTTGTTCTGCTTGACCGCGGAGATCTCCTGGTAGATATCGAGCTTGATGTACTCCCCCTCGGTAATCTGGGGCGTAATCTTCAAGGTAATACCGGTATCCTTTCTTTCGACCGACTGCTGTGACAGGCCGCTGGATGCCAGCGTGGTCGATGCGACGAACGGCACGTTCTCGCCGACGAAGATCTCCGCCTCCTTGTTGTCCGAGGTAAGGATATTCGGATTTGACAGGACGTTTATCGCCCCGTTCTGATCCAGCATCTTGAGTACGCCGGAAAAGTTCACGTTATTGGCAAGACCGGAGAGTATCTCTATTACCGCCTGCTGCTGGGCGTTGGTGGCGCCGAGGAAATTGAACGGGTCGAAGACGCCGGCGGCCGCGATGGTTCCATCGGTACCGGCGCCGCCGACGCCCAGCTGTACCCCGATATCGCGCAGCTTGTCAATGGAGACCTCGGCAACGAGAGCCTGCACGAATACCTGGCGTCTGCGCACGTCCAGCTTCTTGATTACCTGGAGAAGGTTCTGGTAATCGGCCGGCGAGGCCATGATGACAAGGGAATTGGTCGCCTTGTCCGGGGTGACGCTGATCTTGCTCCCCTCGAAGGAGACCTCCTGGGTCGTGCCGCTTCGTGCGGCCGACGCGGCGGTGGCAGCCGTCATGCTCTTGATCATCCCGTCCAGGACCTTGCCCACATCGGTGGCGTCGGCATTCTCCAGGTAGTACACATTTATCTTGCTGCTTGAACTGGGTGGAACCACGTCGACCATGGCGATGATCTTCTTAATCTCCGCCTTGTCCTTGTCGCTGCCAAAAATGATAACGGCGTTGAGGCGGGTATCCGGCACCAGCAGACCGCCCACCGTGGTGCTCTGGTTCTGGGCGGTCGGCATCATGGCCTTGCTCGACCGGTCCCTGCCGAAGATCCATTCCCGGACGATGCTCGCCACATTATCGGCGGAGGCGTGATTGAGGAAGACCAGTTCCGCCCCGTCCCGATGCATCTGGCCGTCGAGCGATTTCACGATTTCCTGTACCTTCTGGACGTTCAGGGCGGAATCGACCACCAGGATCATGTTGGCCGGACCGAATGAAGCCACATAGCCGTCCTTTGATACAATGGGCTGCAGGAAGGTCGCCGCCTCCTGGGAGGGGATCCTGTCCAGGGCGATGACGCGCGCGATGTACCCTTCATTGACCGGTACCCGCTCCGACCCGGAAATAACCTTCACTCCGGCCTGCTTTGCCGCATTGGTGGGGAGGATCTTGTACACGCGCCCGGTCTGGACCACCGTAAACCCCTTCAGATCCAGGACCGACGTGAAGACGTTGAAGGCCTCGTCAACCGAGAGCTTCGACGGGGAATACATGGATATCTTTCCCTTCACACGGTCGTCCAGAATGAAATTTTTTCCGGTAAGGTCGCTGATGAACTTGACCATGGTCGAGATATCGACATCGGTAAAGTTCAGCACGATGCCCTTTCCCGCGGCTGATACGGGCAACGCCGTCAGCAGAAGCAGAGTCACCGCAATCATGGTGCGAGCAAAAGTATTCAAGGAAAACCTCCAACGGATTTCAGCGGGTCGAGCCCGAATATCCGGGATCCGGTCCCGGCGTATTTCATTTTATCGAATATCGTAGTTCAGGGTGAGGGGGCGTCCGTCACGCATCAGGTCGAGCTTGACGCGGCTCTGACCCTTCAGGGAGACGAACGATTGCATCGCCTTGTCCGGCGAGTCAATGGCAAAATCATTGACCTTCAGCAGGGTATCGCCGTTCTTCAGCCCGATCATGCCGAAGATGCCTTGCGGCTTCACTTCCGACAGGTTGAAGCCCTCGACCTTTCCGCCTTTCGCATTGGGCAGCAGCCTGGCGTCGGTCATTGCCTGGCCGATATTGTCGAGGGCCGCCGAGAGCGCCCGCTGGTCGACAACATAGCTGCCGCTGCCGGTCGGGGTGGCAAGCGCTCCCGTACCGTGCGCGCCCGGAGCGCCTTTGCCCGTCTCGCCGGGCACGGCGGTGGGCGCCAGCAGTTTTACCCGCGATCCGCCGCTTTCAATCTCGATCATGTCCTTCTTCACCGCAAGAAGGGGGCCCACGTCGAACACCTTGTCGCCGAGACGGAACACTCGTTCCTCACGGGTGCTGCGACGAAGAACAAGCGCAAAGGTTTCCCGGAAAGAGCCAACGGCGGTGCCCAGCAAGGCAAGGTCGCCGGGAGAGGCCGCTGCCTGTCCTTCCGCCTGCGCAATGGGTGCCAAGGTTCCCTGGGCAGCTTTACCGAAAAGCCCTTTTTCCAGGATGGGTGAAAAAGCGAGGAGGTCGGTTCGACCCACAGGGGCGGACGGTCGACTCTTCTCGGCCGGCGCCGGGGACACTCTGGAAAGCCGGTATGCAATGACATCGGAGGCAATCATGGCAAGAAGGATGACGATGAGGATGGAGATGCCGATATTCAGAGCAGTGATCTTCTTGTCCATGAAAAACCCGATTTTAAACGCGGAAATTTTCGTAACTATAAACAATTATAGATGAGGAGGCAAGGGAAAACCCCGGCGGGTGCGTCCCTGTACGGCATTTGCGGATCGTGACCGGCGATACCCAACGGTAGTACCGGATACGTACGATAGGATCATGCAGAGAATCACCCTGTTTCCTCGGCGTCACATGGAAACAATAGTGAATTCGCTGTTACGTTGGGTAAAGAGATGTTACGAATTGTAAAGTCGGCAATACTTCAGCAACTCGTTGACATTCATGGGCTTCGCATCGCAAAGCGTCCCTCCCCTTACGTAAGGAGAGGACAGGAGGGGTTACGTTCTTGCTCTTCTCAACTCCCCCCGACCCCCTCTTAGCATAAGAGGGGGAGAATAACTAACCACGTACACCTTTGTCTCAGCCAGACGTATGGGTAGAGATGAGCCCTGTGGGAGAGTGGCGGGGGTGAGGGGGAAAGTGATGTCTTGAATACAGGGTGTTTTAAACATGTGATGAGCAGAGGAAGACCCACACGCCCGCAACTGAAAAAACCCGCGAAAGCGGGTTTTTTCAATACCAGAGCCGGTTTATCTACTGGGGCGTATCAGTTCGGCTTGAGCGGATACTGGTAGCCGTAATAGGTATGGAGCATCTCATCCCAGTTGTACTGGTTGATGAACGCAATCCTGCTCCCGGAACCGGTCCCGGAGTCGTAGTTGGTGTAGTCCGGATCATACACGGCGGCATCGGCCACGCTCGAGCGGTCGTTGAATACAATGGACAGACCGTGGGCGTTCGGCCTCTCGGAGCCGTGGTATTCGGCGAGGATCAGCTTGGTGACGGCACTCTCGATTGCTGAATTGCTTCCGTCAAGGATGCGGCTCAGGTCCACCAGGTCTACATATGTAGCCGGAAGAGCGGTATAGTCCAGTTCCTGTACCTGTGCGCGTGCACTCGTGAGCTTGGCAAGGGTTGCCGTGCGCGTTGAGGGTGAAGCCATGAGCGCAAGAAGGCGCTGAGCCAGGTCGTCCACGGCCACGGCAACCGAACCTATCGTAGATGTCCCGTCCGAGGAGTAGAGGGAGCTCAAGGCAAGGGCGGTAATGGCCTGATCCTTGTAACCCGCCGCCTCGTAAAATTTCTTGAAACTGGAAACCATGGCTGTTGCAAACTCTTTCGGTGTCATGCCGGGGTCCTTCACCAGCCGGCCGAACAGGTCGGTATAGTTCCATCCATAGCTGGAAACCAGTTCCTGGGATGCCACAAAGATGTTCGCCACATTGCGGAATTCAAAGGCTGCCTCAAGAACAGCCATCTCGCAGGCGTCAACACCGAAGATATCCAGTTTGATGCCTGCCGAGGATTCGGCTTCGGCAAGCGCCGCGGCTACGTAATAGTTTGAGAGATACGAGGACCGGTTTCCATTGTCCACATCGTTGAAAATGGACTTGGTAATCGTGTCCGCGGAGGCCGCTTTCCAGCCCTGGCCGTGATCCCAGACGATCAGTGCGTAGTGATCGGCGGGGTATGCCCGGGCCGACGCGACGACGAAGTCGCGGAGCGTGGAACCGGCGGACATGTCCAGCTCTCCCGGGTCCGCAATCAGGGTCAGGCCGCCCTTTTCGACCTTGTAACGCTTGGTGGCGCCGCCCTGGGTGTCGTGCTGGACGATGAAAGTGACGTTATCCGTTGATCCTACCGCCTCCATTTCCTCCAGATCAAGAATGGATGCGCTGGTGAGATTGTTGTCCCCGTCCAGGTAGACCATCACGGTCCATTTGTTGCCTGTTACGGGAGTGCTCGATTTCGAAGAGGAGCCTCCACCACCGCAGGATGCGGTAAAGATAAGAACCGTCAGGAGCGAAAAAAGAGTCGAAAGTCTGAAAATGGTATTTTTCATGAATAGTGCCCCGATTGAAAGGTATTGTCCGCATGGGCTTCCCGACCCGTTCCCGGGTTCGTGTCGCAACGTCCCGCTACCAGCGGCATTGCCGGTGCATTCGTACTCCGGATGCAAGAAAGAGCGATGGACAATCCATCGCTCTTTCTCATTCGTTCCATCTGTTGCATGCTGCCGTACGTGTCGTCACGGCAGGTTTCCATGGACAGGGGTGATTGCTGACCCCTGTCCATGGGTGGTTTTGCTGAACTACTCGATGCCGCCGTCAGTTCTGATGGCGTCGGCGGTTGCCCTGACAGCGTTGCCAGCCACATCGTGGATGCCGCTTACGGTTACGAACACCGGTGCATTGGCGATGGTGTCGTCACCGGCAGGAGTCGCCTGGAGGGTGAATCCTACGCCGGCGGTGATGCAGACTTGGTCAGCCAGGCCGTTACCGAGTGTTGCGCCCGGTACCGCGCTGAGTACCACGCCTTCTTCGATGGTCTGCTCTTCGCTTGCGCCGGCGACGGTCTCGCAGATACCGTTGCCGCCCGTGTCGATTACAACCTGGCCGCTGAGGGCAGGCTCACCAACAAGGATGCGCTGGTTGTCGTCACTTGCTGCCACGGTGGCAACGTTGTGAACGGCGGTGGAGGTCACGCACGCGGTGTTGGGTGCGCCGTATCCGAGCTGGATGACCTGGTCGTCGGTGTCGACAGCGCTGGTTTCGCAGATGCCGTTGGCGCCGGTGGAGATGGAGCCGGACTGGATGTCGACCAGCGGACCGGACAGGGTAACGGTTGCCGTGAAGGAGTACTCGTCGTAGACAACCGATGCAACGGTCGGAATCGTGCTGCCGGTGAAGGCTGCCGGGTTGAGGGTCCAGTTGGCCGTGTTCTGAACTTCGGACTTGACCATCGGCTCGCTGAAGGTGACGGTGAAGTAGTCACGCTTCGGCAGGTTTGCGGGAATCGCGTTCCACTGGATGTTCTCTTCAAGAGTACTGCTGACGATGCTCGGTGCGACCGTGTCGGATGCCGTTACCGTATTGCTGGCAGGACCTTCGAGGCCGTCCGCGTCCACGCCGACCACGTAGCACATATGGGTGATCTTGATGGCGTAGTTCTCTACGAAGTTGTACGGGGATACATCCGGGTCATAGTTGTATGCGGTCGAGTAGATCGGATTGGTGTTGACCTTGGCATACGGATGTACGTTGACGGTGCTGCCCCAGTTCTGGACAACCGCGCAGTAGAGGTTGTAGTACTTGGCGCCTGCGGTTTCGGTCCAGCTGAGGTCTACGTTGGAGTCGTAATCGTACGGCGTGTTGACGAGCTGCAGTACCGGGGTACCGGCGGCTGCGGCGCCGTAGGTGGTGAAGTGAACCTGCTTGACAAGAGGCACGCCGGACAGGCCGTCTACTTTGTGATCATCATAGAAGGTTGACAGCGGATCGCAAGGATCGTCGGTGTACGCGATAGGACCTTTGGCAAGCGAATTGCCGGCTGCGTCTTTCAGCTGCTCGACAGCATTCTCGCCAAGAGACACGGAGTACACACTGGCCTTGCCCACGACCGGGATGTTGACGGTCAGGATGGTCATGTCGCTGTTCCAGGACAGGGTGTGGGCGATATTGCCGGTCTTGTTGAAGTTGGCCTTGTTGCCTTCGTACATGACATAGACGTCATGGTACAGGCCGCCCAGATCGGAAGCGGTCAGGCCCTTGCCGGTGTTGTGTACCGTCGCTTTGATGGGCTCGCTGAAGGTGAAGGTGACGTTGATGCCGCCCGCAACCGCCGGGTCAAGGTCTTCCCAGTTGGACGGGGTGATGGAGGTGATGAACGGGCACATCACGTCGGTTGAACCGACGATGACGGGGTCGCCGTCCTGCACGCCGAACCAGGTGGTGCCTTCGCACTTGGTTCTCTTGGTTTCGTAGCCGATCTTGGTCGGAACGTCGGTATCGGTGTCGATAACTTCAATTACGTACCACTGTGCTGCTTCCAGACCGGTGAACTCGAAACGTCCTTCGAGGTTGTTGATGGTCTTGGTCACGGTCTGCTTGATCAGGTGACCGTCGGCGCCGGTGGCGGAGTTGCCGTTCCAGTGGCTGCCGAGGGAGTACAGCTTCACGGTGTAGCCGTTGGGAACCGGTTTCAGGTTCTTGGTAACCGCGATACCGCTGATGGAAGTGGTCAGCTGGCCGACGTAGAAGTCATAGTCGCCGTTGCCGAGACCCACAACCGGGGTGTCGTGGTTGGTTGCCGAGGTGGTGCCCAGGTTGAGGCTGGACTCTTCCAGGGAGGAGAACTTGACTTCCACTTCGTCATAGGCGAACTGCGGATAGTTGTTCTTTCCGGTAACCACGTTCTTCGCGTTGCGAAGGTCGATGGTTGCGGAGTATTCGCCGGAGTAGCCGGAAAGGTTCAGTCCGTTGCCCCCTACGAGGATCTCAGGAGATACGTAGCTCGTGGCGGGGACTTTCTTCATCACGTACTGGCCGGTTTCACTGGTCGTGGCCTTGGCCACGCCGATGTCGATGACTGCGCCTACGATTGGCTCATTGGTGCAGGCGTCTTTCAGGATACCCTGAACGGTGCCGGTCGGCATCAGGGTGTTCGGGTTCGGGCTACCGACGGAATTGGTATTCTCGTCGCCGGTACAACCGAACGTTGCCAGCATTGCTGTAGCCAGCAGGAAATACAAGAATTTCTTCATCTAAGAATTCCTCCTTCGTCTCAAAAAAGTGCGTAGCCGGAATCGACTACATAGAAAACACATTGTTGCCAGTCGGTAACGGCTGGCTGCACGAAAAGTCGATTCACCCCCTTTCATGGTTTTTCTGCAGGAATTGTTCGTGTCCTGTTTTCAGCATCAAACAGTCTGCAAAATCCCGCTTTTCCTGATCCGACCTTGAGGCTGCGAACAGATCGGTTGAGCCCCGGTTTTGATGCAAATGCAAACGTATTCTATTTTATTTTGATGTTAATAGCTTCAAAGGATTAAAATGTCAATCTATTTTTTTGCCGCACAGGCTTTATTGATAGGGCTTTCGCGCCGTATCTGTGTAGTCTATCGCAAAAAAAAAGCAGCGCCATCAAGATTTTTGAAATGAGCGACAATTCTATCTCGGTTTCAGAAAGGCCGTACAACCGACTGCGCGAACCGGACTCCTTCGCCGCCACTCCTGGAACCAATAATCGGGAACCGATGCGCCTTGGTCATTGGTTGAAAGGACAATCAAAAGAGGAAAAGGCGCCGAAAAATGTGCATAAGAACGGCTCGATACTCGTAAATTTGTGTCTTTATTGCAAAAAACGCACCGCACTAGAGAAAACGGGGCGCATGCCGGCGATTTTCAAAAAAAGAACCGTTTTTGCGATACTTGAAAGTCATTACTCTAAAATACGGTTTTATTTATTGTAAAACAAACACGGTCATGTGCCATATAATGGTACAGTTGAACTGGTTTTAGGGAAAATAATGCATACTTTTGCGCCGTTAAGTAGCAACCTGTGAGCAAACTATGATCTTTCCCGGAACCATGCTAGCATGAGAAACGTCTTCTTGCTCTGCAACCGAATCCGCTTTCAATCACCGCCAAAACCTATTTAGTTGTACAACCGCTCAAGAATCTTCTTTCTCAGCGGCATGTCAATCGGGCACGGAGCAAGACGCACGTTGGAGCCGCATGACCCTCAACTCGCGAACACGCGTGTCCGTGATTGCTTTGAACATGTTCTATGCAATATCGTCAGGATTACGGTCTTACTTTAGGAAAAATAAACGAATGAGAAATATCATCGTGCTCGCCGCGACCAGCCGAGAATTATCCCCGCTCGTGGAATCTTTTCATGCCGAACCCGAACCGTCCCGCGTGCCGTGGGATGTTCTGACGGCCCGTTGCGGTTTCAATCGGATCATATTCGCCGTCACAGGTATCGGCGCCGCAAACGCAGCCGGCGCAACGGCTGTTTTGAGCCATCTCTACGCTCCCGATTTGTGTATCGTTACCGGCATAGCGGGCGCCTACCCCGGCAGCGGCCTGAAAATCGGCGACCTGGCCCTTGCCGGCACAGAGGTTTTCGCGGAAGAAGGAGTGGCGACACCGGAAGGGTGGCGCGACCTCGGGTATATGGGGCTGCCCCTCGCGGAGCGTTGCGGATTGCGCCTTTTCAACGAGATCCCTCTTTCCAATCTGCAGGCGGAACTGGCGATTCGGACGGCGCGGAAGAACGGAATCGTCCTGCACCGGGGTACGTTCCTGACTGTTTCCACCTGCAGCGGCACCCTTTCACGGGGCGCCGAGGTCTGCGCCCGCTTCAACGGCATATGCGAGAATATGGAAGGCGCAGCCGTCGCCTTGACGGCCGCGCGCTTCGGCATCGACTGCATGGAAATACGCGGCGTCAGCAACCACGTTGAGGACCGGGACATCTCCCGCTGGGACATCCCCGGCGCCGTTGCCGCGGCAGGAGACTTTCTGGAACGACTCATACGGGACCTCTGATCATGCGCCTTCTCTCGCTGGGGTACTCACCCTGCCCGAACGATACCTTTATCTTCTACCCCCTTACCCATGCCCGGATCGATACCGGCGGGCTTCGTTTCCGGGTCCGGATGGAGGACGTGGAAACACTGAACCGATTGGCCGACACGAGCGCCCTGGATGTCTGCAAGGTATCCTGGCACGCCTACGCCCTTCTCAGGGACAGGTATGTGATGCTTCGCGCCGGTGGCGCCATGGGAAGAGGGTGCGGTCCGCTCGTCGTTTCCCGCGACCTGCGGGAACCGGCGGACCTGCGCGGAAGGAGAGTGGCCGTTCCGGGAAGCAGCACAACCGCCCTGCTTCTTCTCAGGATGTTCGACCGGGAAATAAAGGAGATCGTCTGCCTTCCTTTTCATGAAATAATTGACGCCGTGGAGCAGGGAACTGTCGATGCCGGCGTCGTCATCCATGAATCCCGCTTCACCTATCAGTCCCGCGGTCTGCTCAAAGTCGTGGACCTGGGTGAATGGTGGGAACGCAGCACCGGCCTTCCGCTTCCCCTCGGAGGGATCGCCGCCCGCCGCTCCCTCGGTCCCGGGATCCTTGCGCAGGTTAACGGCATCATCCGTTCCAGCGTCGACTATGCCCGCAGTCACCTCGCGGAATCAGCGCACTATGTCCGGCTTCATTCTCGGGAAATGAATGAGGATGTCTGCGCGGCCCACATCGGGCTCTATGTAAATGATTTTTCTCTCGATCCCGGCCGCGAAGGGGAAGAAGCGGCGGCAGCGCTCTTCTCGGAGGGAGAAAGACTCGGACTCCTCCCGAAATTCGCCACGAACATCTTCCTCGCCGCGGAAGCTCCTCAATACAAGCAATAACCATCGTAACTTCATAGCGTTACGACGCTGAAAGCCACTTAGCGCTTGACAGCCCCTTCCCCCTATAGTATAGGAGTACCTCGCCCAAAAAGGAGGTGCCGATGGCATCGTTGACCCGAAGGGGCAAGCTGGCTGCTCTTGTCATCAGCCAGGCCCTGCTCCTTCAGATCCAGACACTTCCCTTGCAAGCTGAAAACATATTGTCTGATCAGAAGAACGAGCACACAGAGCAAAACCTTTCACAAACCGGGCAAACCACCGGCAGGGAAGGGATTGCCACTTATTATGCCAAGAGGTACAAAGGAAAGCGCACGGCATCAGGAAGCAGGTATAGCCCGCAGAAGTTGACCGCGGCTCACCAGAGTCTGCCTCTGGGGACAAAAGTCAAGGTAGTAAACCTTGCAAACAACAAAGAAGTGCACGTTACCGTAAACGATCGCTGCCGAAAGAGACCGTTTCCTTTTATCGATCTCTCTCATGCAGCGGCAAAAGAACTGGGCTTCCTCGGAAAAGGATCGGCAAAGGTCCTGATTCATACTGTGGAAGAGGAATCCTAGAAAAAAAATTGGGCGAACGCAGAAACAAAAAGGCTGGGTGAAAACCCGGCCTTTTTGTTGTTCATTGTAGTATGGGATACCATATGGCGTTCGACTCCGCTCACGCCAAGGTTCGACTCCGCTCACGCCAAGGTTCGACTCCGCTCACGCCAAGGTTCGACTCCG
>CALABV010000115.1 GCA_937886325.1 uncultured Geobacter sp. | reverse complement strand
CTTCCGTGCGTATTTCGATGGATTGCCAACGAACACTGTAAGCTCTGTAGTTGTGCTTTCCAGACAGTTTTCGTGCCACTCCGGCTATTACTCGGTTACTGCAAAAGAAAAAACACTGAAAAGGAGTTCTACTATGGAACCTTGGAGTGCAACGACGCTTCTGTTCGTTTTTGGAGGGGGCATTGCGGGTGCGGCTTTCGGAGCCTTATGGGGGGTTATTCTGTGCGCCCTCATCGTTCTTGTCGGCTGCATAATCGTCATGTCGGGCGGGTCTGACTTCATATTGCTGCAGGTCGGCCTCGGCCCGGTTTTCGGTCCCCACGTGGGCGGCTTCGGCGCGGGTCTCGCCGCCGCGGCCTATGCCGCGGGTATCAAGAAGAATCATCCCGGCGGCGCGGCGAAGGATATCCTTTCTCCCCTGGTCGACACCTCGTGGGATGTTCTCTTTGTGGGCGGCGCCTATTCACTTATTGCGCATGCCTTCCTGCAACTGGAAGGGAAAATCCCCATCATCAACCAGACGGACATGATAGCATGCAACCTGTTGATCCTCGGTTTGATCGTCAGGTTCATCTGCTTCAAGCAGGGCATCTTCGGTTCATCGGAATCGATCAAGACCAACGGCCTTTTCGGCACAGCCAACTACTCGATTTCATGGGCCGGCTGGCAGTCACCCTGGGGGAGGCTCCTCATTCTCGCCTTCGGGTGGGGCGCCCTTTCCGTCGGTCTCTGCATGGTCATCAAGCCGGTGCTCGATCCCATGGCCGCGGCCGGAAAGATTTCCGCTGCAGGCGCTTTTGTCGTGCCCCTGATAATCGGGTGGGCCATCGCGATCCTCAACCTGATCTGCCTCCAGTGCTCAACCGGCACGATCCAGAAAGTGCCCATCTGGCACTGCCAGGCTATTCTAGCCGCCCTGGCTTTCCTCATGACCGGCTCGCCGGTCATCGGGGTCATTGCCGGTGTTCTGGGCGCTGTACTTCAGGAGTTCTGCGCGCGGCTGTTCTACAACCATGCCAGCACCCACATCGACCCGCCGGCGACGGCCATCTGTTTCGGCACTCTGATCATCAACCTGCTGTTCAAGCCGGAGTTTCTGAATCTTGCGCAATACCTCAAGTAAGCGGTGAAAGCTTCTGAATTCATCGGACTTGAGGCTTCTCGGCGAGAAGGCCGGGACAGGCACGGGTTCTCCGGCTGACACGACGCGGAAGTCAGAAGTGCGACATATGTTGAGCTCGCACTGATGCCAACAAAAAAACGGCTTGAAAGAGCCTGGGGGGTATATATGCAATATGCAGGAAAAGGAAAGGTACTGAGAATCTATCTGAACAAATACATGCAGCAGGAAAAAGAGTTGCTGTACGAGGTGATCGTCAAGAAGGCACATGCCATGGGTGTTGCCGGGGCGATGGTTTTCCAGGGCGTTGAGGGTTTCGGGTTCTGCTGCCCCGGCTGCAGGACGCTCAATCTCGGCGTTGCCGCCTCCGTCTGCCAGCCCCTTATCGCCGAATTCATCGACAAGGAAGAAAAAATCAAGGAGTTGCATTCGTTTGCGAGACAGTTGATGAAAAAGGGCGGCATAGTAGTGTTCGATGCGGATCTCGACTTCGACAGTTTCTAGCAGAGCTTCTTCATGGTGTGACCGACGAAGTGGAACTCGATTGTCGTACTAAATCGCTTCATAGCCACCAGAACGCCTACATCGTACAACCGGACGAAATCCGTTTGTACGATGTAGGCTTTTCCACGCAATCCATAGTGTGTAAAATTCAGGAGGAAATATCATGCCGGAAAAACCCGTTTACACGAACATTCTTCAGATAGCCGTGGTAGTCAAGGATTGTGACGCGACCGTGAAAAAGTATGCTGATGATTACGGGATCGGTCCGTGGTCGATTTATGAGTTCAATCCCAACACCGTCAGCGACATGATTATCGAAGGGAAGCCGGTGGAGTACGCCATGCGCCTGGCCTTGGCCGATATCGGCGGCGTCCAGTGGGAAATCATCGAGCCCAAGGACGACAAGAGCATTTATGCCAGCTTCCTCAAGGAGCACGGCGAGGGTCTGCACCACGTGGCGTTCGGCACGGAAAATTACGAGGAAACGGTCAAATTCTACCAGGATAAGGGCAAACCCGTCCTGCAGGGCGGAACCTGGGAAGGCCTTACCTATACCTATCTGGATTCGCGCAAGGACCTGGGCGTAATCGCTGAAATCTACAAGCTCGTCCCTGATTTCAAATGGCCCGAGCCTGATGCCGTATACCCGGCGAAATAGCCACAAGGAGGATTGAACATGGGATTGAAAGCAGCATTCGTGTTTGTAGCCCCTGAAGCGGACCCGGCACAACACCGGACGGTCGTTGCGACACCGATCGTGGAACTGGCGGTGGTTGGCGTGAAAAATTACGCTGAGGCCGTTGCCGAATGCAAGAAGCTCGTTGAGCAGGGAACCGTCGCCCTCGAGCTGTGCGCGGGATTCGGTGTTGAAGGCGTGGCGGCGGTGAAAAAGGCCGTCGGGAACAAGGCCGTTGTGGGTGTGGTACGATTCGACAACCATCCCGGCCTTGAGTTCAAGAGCGGGGATGACCTGTTTGGGTAGTTCGGCGTGACATGTTCATGCGCTAACGGTGCGGCATGAGGCGCTCGCTTCACAACCGCGACCGGAGCAAGTTCTGCGCCAGGGCCCGGAGGGGCATGCAATGCCTCCCCGGGCCGACGTGCGTCCACCATGTCGAAGAGGAGGTGAGAGCATAGTTTGAAAACGGTCCAGCTCATTGCGGAATGATTTCAGTCCATTACACTTCCGTCCGTTTCCCCACCATACCCCGCGTCTCTGCAATGCGTAATCGTTCGTACCCAGCAGTATTGTGATTTATTGTTGCCGCCGTAGTGGTATACTATATCGCTGATTGTGAGCAGGCTGCCTTCTCGGGAGGAGATGCCATGGGAAACAGAGATTTTTCCAAGCATGTGGATGATGTCGTAAAACAGGTTTGTGACAAAAGAGACGTGCGTGCGGGCAATGGCGCGGACGGCACGGAAGAGTTTCAGATACGCGGCTCCTGGGAGCGCTGCCTTACCCAATACAATATCGATCCTTCCACGCCCAACAAACCGAGGATCCTGACCGGCAGGGCATTGAAGGACTATGTGGAGCCCCTGGAAGAGTTTCTTCGCATTGCGAAGGAGGGCATGCAAAACCTGTATGCGGCGGTTGAGAGATCCAAATACATCATCCTGCTGGGAGACGCGAATGGGGTGACCATTGAATATCTCGGCAACCCCCGTGACGAGAGGGAAAACCGTGACGCCGGCCTCTATCTGGGCTCCGTATGGGCGGAATCCATTGAAGGGACCTGCGGCGTGGGAACCTGTATCGAAGAAAGACGGGCCATTACCATTCACCGTGACGAGCATTTCCGGTCGCGCCATATCGGCCTGAGCTGCTCCACCACACCGCTGTTTTTCCCGGACGGTTCCCTGCTCGGCACTCTGGACATCTCCCTCCTCCGTCCCCCTCTCGAAAGAGATTCACAGCAGCTTGCCCTTCAGGTATTGAACTACTATGCGCGGCTCATCGAGAACGCCTATTTCCTCCGCCTATTCAAGGAGAGTTGGATCGTGCGTTTCAACGCCATGAAGGCATTTGTGGAAGTGGTTACCGAAAACCTCCTTGCGGTGGACTCGCTGGGAATCGTAACCGCGGGGAACGCCAGCGCGCTGAAGGAATTGTCTCTGCGGAACGGGTACAGCCCGGTGGGTCGTCACATTTCGGAAGTTTTCGATTTGACCTTTGACGACCTGATGCACCATGCCATGCACAAGACGACCACGATCCTGCCGCTTCGCAGTTTCAGAAGCGGGTACCAGTACTACGCCACGTTCCGGGCGCCGGAAACCACGATAATACCGGTGCCGAAAGGCACAGGCGCGGCGGAATCCTTGTCTTTCCCCGAGAAAAGCGCGTCTTCCGTCATGACCCTGGATTACCTGGCCGGAGCCGACCCGGTCATGACCCAGAATGCCAATTGCGCGAGGCGGGTCATGAACAAGGATATCTCAATCCTTCTCATCGGGGAGACGGGAACGGGAAAGGAAGTCTTCGCACGGGCCGTTCACAACGCCAGCGACCGCTCCGGTCAGCCGTTCGTGGCGCTGAATTGCGCCTCAATCCCGGAGTCGCTCATCGAAAGCGAATTGTTCGGATACAAGCAGGGCGCATTTACCGGCGCGCGCAGCAAGGGGATGCGGGGAAAGATTCTGCAGTCGGACGGCGGGACCCTGTTCCTGGACGAGATAGGGGACATGCCGCTCAATCTGCAGACCAGGCTGCTTCGCGTCCTGGCGGAGAAGGAAATTCTGCCGCTCGGCAGCGAGACCCCGAT
>CALABV010000114.1 GCA_937886325.1 uncultured Geobacter sp. | reverse complement strand
CCTTGATCTGATCGGGGTCGGGATCGATGAACAGGCTCACCGGTATTCCCCCGTCCTGCAGCCTGGCAACGGCTTTCTCCAGGGCCTGGGCGTGCAGCCGCACGTCGAGCCCTCCCTCTGTCGTCAGTTCCTGGCGTTTTTCCGGCACCAATGTGCATTGGCCCGGTTTGACAGCCAGGGCAATGCCGATCATTTCTTCGGTGGCCGCCATCTCCAGGTTGACCTTGGTCTGCACTGTCTCCCGCAGTAGCTTGAGGTCCCGATCCTGGATGTGGCGCCGGTCTTCCCGCAGATGGATGGTGATGCCGTCGGCTCCCGCCAGTTCCGCGATTGCCGCGGCCGCGACCGGGTCGGGCTCCGTTCCGCCTCGGGCCTGTCGAATGGTCGCCACATGATCGATATTCACCCCCAGTTTTGCCACGTCATTCACCTCCGATCTTTATTCGGACCAGGTCCGCGATCTCCTCGGCCCAGCCGGTGATTTCTCCGTGATCCGGCCCTTCCAGCATGATCCGGAGCAGAGGCTCCGTTCCCGAGTAGCGGATCAGGATCCGACCCTCGCCGTTCAGTTTTGCTTCAATGCCGTTAATCAGCGCGGCGATTGCGGGTACCTCCATGATGTCTTTCTTTTTTCTGACTCTGACATTGACGAGGACCTGGGGGAGCGAGGTCATGACCTTTGCCAGCTCTGAAAGGGTCTTTTCCCGGCGCCTCATTATTGCCAGTACCTGGAGGGCGGACTGGATTCCGTCACCGGTGGTATTGTAATCGAGGAAGATGAGGTGGCCCGACTGTTCTCCGCCGAAATTGTAGCCGCACTTCATCATCTCTTCCACCACGTACCGGTCTCCCACGGCGGTTTTCACAATCCTCCCGCCCGCGTTTCTCACGGCGATATCCAGGCCCATGTTGCTCATCACCGTTGCCACGAGGGTGTTCTTGCGCAGCTTGCGCTTCTTCAGCAGTTCCGTGGCGCAGATAGCCATGATATGGTCCCCGTCCACCTCGTTTCCCAGCTCATCGACGAAGATGACCCGGTCCGCGTCTCCATCCAGGGCAATCCCCAGGTCGGCGCCGTGCTTCCTGACCGCCTCGCCGACCACCTCGGGATGGAGGGAGCCGCACCCGGCGTTGATGTTCATGCCGTTCGGCTTGACCGCGATGGGAATCACCTCCGCGCCCAGTTCCTCGAAGACCGCGGGAGCTACCCTGTAGGCCGCGCCGTTGGCGCAGTCGAGGGCTATCTTCATACCCGACAGGTCCAGTTCCTTGGGAAAGGTGCTCTTGAGAAAGACCACGTAGCGGCCGGCCGCGTCGTCGATGCGGAATGCCTTGCCCACCTCGGTGGCGATGGGGCGGAGCGAATCGACTTTTTTCGAAAAGATGAGCTCCTCGATGGTGAGCTCCATGGCATCGGGCAGCTTGATGCCGTCGCGGGAAAAAAACTTGATGCCATTGTCCTGGAAAGGGTTGTGGGACGCCGAGATCACGACACCGGCGTCGGCGCGCATGGAGGAGGTGATGTTGGCGATACCGGGGGTCGGCAGTGGTCCCACGAGCAGCACGTCGACGCCCATGGAGCAGATTCCAGCGGCCAGGGCGTTTTCGATCATGTAGCCGGAGAGGCGCGTGTCCTTGCCGATTACGATGCGGTGCCGGCGGGTTTCGCCGTCCTTCTTGAAGATATGGGCCGCGGCACGGCCGATCTGCATGGCCATCTCGGTGGTCATGGGGTAGACATTGGCCACGCCCCGGACACCGTCGGTTCCGAACAGTTTTTTCATTGAGCAAAGACCTCGTATGTGGAGTGGTGAAGAACCAGCGCAGGGTTCATCACTGTTCTTGTTGGAATCAAAGACCTGAAAGGCAATGGCAACAGGGATGAAGGGGATTAAGGGGATAGAGGCGAAAACCATTAGCGGTTTTCATCCCCTGTATCACATTTATCTCTGTTTGGATAAGGTTTTCACGGTTTTCAAAAACCTGAAAGGGTTACCGTCCCCCGCCGCGGGACGCCCGGACCAGCTTCACTTCGATGTTCGAGGGATACACCCTCAGCACGGAGACCCCCGGCGGCAGGCTCAGGCGCTTGTCCATGGAGCCGAAGGCCACGGTCCCTTCGCCGAGGCCCTTCAGGTCCAGGTTCACCGGAGTCCGCTCCGGTCGAATCTGCCTGAGGCTTGCCTTCCTCCCGGCAACGGTGACTATTACGTCCGGGGGGATGCGGCTGAGAACGGCAAGCCCCGGCGGCCTGTTGCGGACCACGACGGGGAGCGAAAAATCCGTTTCCACCTGCTTCGCCTCGGACGCCATCAACCACAGGGCGACGGCAAGGGCCAGCGCCAGCAGCTTGATGGGAAGATTGCCGGTGAGCGATTGCCATGCCGTCATCGGAACCACCTGCTCTGTTTGGGAAGGGTATACTTCCTCAGCATCTTTCGCAGCGTATTCTGGTCCAGGCCGCGGGTTATCCTGCCGCTGACGGCAAGGGATACGGCGCCCGTCTCCTCGGAAACCACGAGCACCACGGCGTCGGTGACCTCTGTCAGGCCGATGGCCGCCCGGTGGCGGGTGCCCAGGGTCTTGCTCAGCTCATGGTTGCGGGACAGGGGGAGAAAGCATCCGGCCTTGGTGAGCTTTCCCTTCTGGATGATGACCGCGCCGTCGTGAATGGGCGAATAGGGAAGAAAGATGGATGTGAGAATCTCGCTGGTTACCTTGGCGTCTATCTCGGTGCCGACCTCCAGGCAGTTCTCCACCTCCACTTCCCGCTCAATCACGATAAGGGCGCCGATGCTCTTTTTCGAGAGCGCATCGGCCGTCGTGACCAACTCCTCGACCAGTTCCGAACCGTCTTCGCCGCGCATTTTCAGGAAACCGCTCCTGCCCATGGAGGAGAGCGCCCGGCGGATGTCGTGCTGGAAGACTACCACCAGGACCAGGAGAATGGCGCCGAAGAAGTTGTTGAGTATCCAGTAGAGCGTCGAGAGACCGAGGAACTGCGAGGCCGCATAGAGCAGGAGCAGCCCGGCGAGGCCGAGGAGGAGGCGGATTGCGATGGTTCCCCTGATGAGAAGGATGATCTGGTACAGGATAAACGCGACGAGGAGAATATCGAGAAGGTCGAGCCACGTAATATCCGTCGGGAAAGGTATCATCGCTTCCACCGCAAGGTCCTCGGGTTGCTGAAAAAATGCCGGCCGGGAAAGGAAAAGGGTCCGGGCGCATCATGCGGGTGGGTGGAGCACGGCATGCGCCATGAGCGCCACGTCCCTCATCTCCCTCACATCATGCACCCTCAGAATCGAGGCGCCGCCCGCCACCGCCAGGGCGACAGTCGCGGCTGTTCCGAACATCCTGTCTCCCGCCTCGCGTCCCAGGACCGCGCCGATGAATCCCTTGCGGGATGCGCCCACCAGGACGGGCCTGCCGAGCACGGCGAACTCGTTCAGGCGGCGCAGAATTTCCAGGTTTCCTTGCAGATCCTTGGCAAAGCCGATGCCGGGATCGACGGCGATCCTGTCCCGCTCGACCCCTCGCGATACTGCATGGGAGATCCGGTCCGCCAGGTAGTCGATGACCTCTGGGATGAGAGAACGGTAGGTCGTATCGTTCTGCATCTCCGTGGGCCTGCCGCGGGTGTGCATGAGGACGAGCCCGGCCCCGGCGGACGCCGCCACGTCGGCCATGCGGGGATCGAAGCCGCAGCCGCTGATGTCGTTGACGATCTCGGCGCCGGCGCGGAGCGCCTCGGCGGCTACCGTTGCCTTGTAGGTGTCGATGGAGACGGGAACGCGGAGGCGGCCGGCGAGCCTTTCAACCACCGGCAGCACCCTCCTCAGCTCTTCCTTCTCGTCGACGGCCGGCGCATTGGGCCGCGTGCTTTCCCCGCCGATGTCGATGATGTCGGCGCCCTCAGCCTCCATGGCCAGGGCCCGCGCCACCGCCCTGTCCGTGTCCAGGAAGGCCGCGCCGTCGGAAAAGGAATCTGGGGTCACGTTGAGTATCCCCATGATATGGGGGCGCGCGCCCAGGTCGAGTACCCTTTCTCCGACCCTCCAGATGCCGGGGCCCGACTTCGAGTCCGGCGTGCCGGCGGGCCTATGAAACGACGGGTCACTGGTCATTCCGCTGTAAAGAAGGCTCTCATTCCGCGGGCGATTCCCATGAGAATGCGGACGTTTCGGGCGCCGCGGCGGGCCTGCCGATGATCTCGTCCACCTCGGTTCCGTTCAGGCTCTCCTTGTCGATAAGGGCCTGGGAAAGCTTGTGCAGCAGCTCGATGTTATCTGTGAGCAGGGTGCGGGCGCGCTTGTAGTTGTCTTCCACGATGCGGCGAATCTCCTCGTCGATCTCGACCGCGGTCGCCTCGCTGAAATTCTTCGTGACCGCCATCTCCCGCCCCAGGAAGATCTGTTCGTCCTTCCTGCCGTAGCTCACCGGTCCGAGGCGTTCGCTCATCCCCCACTCGCAGATCATCTTGCGGGCGATCTCGGTGGCGTGATCGATATCGTTGCCCGCGCCCGTGGTCATGGTCTGGAACACGATGTCTTCGGCTGCCCGGCCGCCCATCAGCACCGCGATCCGGTCGAGCAGGGACTCCCGGTTATAGGAATGCTTGTCCTCGATGGGGAGCTGCATGGTGATGCCGAGCGCCCTGCCGCGGGGGATGATGGAGACCTTGTGCACCGGGTCGGTGTTGGGGATGAACTTGGCCACCAGCGTATGCCCCGCCTCGTGGTAGGCCGTGTTGCGCTTCTCGTCCTCGGAGATGACCATGCTGCGGCGTTCCACGCCCATCAGCACCTTGTCCTTGGCGTCGTCCAGGTCCTGCATCTCCACGAAGTTCTTGTCCTTGCGGGCCGCCAGCAGTGCCGCCTCGTTGACCACGTTGGCCAGGTCCGCGCCGGAGAAGCCCGGGGTGCCGCGGGCGATGACCGACAGGTCGACGCTGGGCGCCAGCGGCGTCTGGCGGGAGTGCACCTTCAGGATCGCCTCGCGGCCTTTCACGTCGGGGCGGGGCACCACCACCTGGCGGTCGAAGCGCCCCGGACGGAGCAGGGCCGGGTCGAGCACGTCGGGCCTGTTGGTGGCCGAGATCAGGATCACCCCTTCGTTGGACTCGAAACCGTCCATCTCCACCAGGAGCTGGTTAAGTGTCTGTTCCCGCTCGTCGTGGCCGCCGCCCAGGCCGGCGCCGCGGTGGCGGCCCACGGCGTCGATCTCGTCGATGAACACGATGCAGGGCGCGTTCTTCTTGCCCTGCACGAACAGGTCGCGCACGCGGCTCGCGCCCACGCCGACGAACATCTCGACGAAGTCCGAGCCGGAGATGGAGAAGAACGGGACACCCGCCTCCCCGGCAATGGCACGCGCCAGCAGCGTCTTGCCGGTGCCCGGCGGTCCTACGAGAAGCACACCCTTCGGGAGGCGCCCCCCGAGCTTGGTGAATTTCTTGGGATCTTTCAGGAAGGAGATGATCTCGGCGAGCTCTTCCTTTGCCTCGTCAACGCCTGCCACGTCCTCGAAGGTGACCCTTCCCTGGGCTTCGGTGAGGAGCTTGGCCCTGCTCTTGCCGAAGGACATGGCCTTGCCTCCCCCCACCTGCATCTGTCGCATGAAGAAGATCCATACCCCGACAAGGAGGATCAAGGGGAGCCAGGACAGGAACATGGAGAGCCAGGAGACCTTTTCCTCCTCCGCCTTCGCGGTTATGGGCACCTTCTTTTCCAGGAGCTTCTGGGTAAGGAGCGGGTCCTCGGGCTTGTAGGTGCGGAACTCCTTGCCGTCCACGTACTTGCCGGACACTTCGCTCCCCTGCAGAGTGACGGACGCGACCCTGCCCGCGTCGAGCGCGTTCATGAATTCCGTGTAGTTCGTCTTTTCCTGTGCGGAACGAGGCTTGTTGAAGAGGTTGAAGACCAGGATCATCATCAGGCTTATGACAAGCCAGAGTGCGAGATTTTTGTAGAACTGATTCAAATGCTACCCCCGAGAGACCGCGGTTCGTGTATTCCGGATATACGTCCGGTGAAGAAATTGTGCGACATCATTGATGAAATACCATACAGGCTGTTGTTTTACAAGAGTTTCCATCGGAAACGGCCCTTTTCCGCCCAGTCGGCGCTGTCTTACCCCTCACCCGGCATTCGGCCACACTCTCCCACCTCGGGGAGAGGGTTTTCTCCCCTCGCCCCTTGCGGGAGAGGGGCGGGGGTGAGGGAAAAGAGTTACCTTTGGATGCAACGTATACCTTCTCGTTTCCGATCCGGAAAGTGGCGTGATTTCAGCCTGAATAGACAATCTAAGGCGTGGGCACGGTAAAATCAACCTCCAGCAGGTCGCGATCCTCCGATGAGGCGCGGCCCGCCTCGGCAACGCGGTATCCGCAGATCCAGAGGAGGGTTTGTTCGCAAAAGAGAAGTGGGATCCGGCGCCTCTCGGAAAGCGGCACCTTCTCGTCGATGAAGAAGTCCTTGACCTTCTTGGTCCCGGTCATCCCGAACGGCCGGAAGCGGTCTCCGGGCCGGAAGGTGCGCACCGTCCACGGCAGCGGGGTGGCGATCGGACTGAAATACGCCCGGTGCCGGGAGGACGCGCGCAGGTCATCCGGGGGCGGGGAGGGGCGAACCGTCAGGGTCCTGCCCCCGGGAAGCGCATATGAACCGGCATGGGGAATGACGACCTCCCACTCCTTTCCGGCGAGATCCGGCCGGTGGGGGGAAAAGGCCAGTGAATCGTAGCAGCGGAGCGCCCACAGCCCGCAGGGAAGCCACACCGCGCCGTTGGACCTGTTCGAGGCCGCCAGTTCGTCCACCTGCTTCAGGTGGGAGACGGCGATCCCGGCCACCTCCCCCTTCAGCTCCCGGACAGAGCGTCGGTACAGGCGCATGCGCACCCCGGCGCGCTCTTCCTTCAGGAGCGGGAGACGCAGGGCGACGGCATCGTCCGCGCGCGCGGCGATGCGGTCGAATGCCTGGTCAATGACCGACTCCAGCACCTCCTCGTCGGCGGCCAGGATCTCCGCGGCTGCATTCAGCCGTTCGGCGATGGCCGGGTTGTACGAGGCCAGGTAGGGGAGGCATTCGTGGCGGATACGGTTGCGGAGGAAGCTCCTGTCGTCGTTGCTGGCGTCCACACGGAAGGAGAGCCCGCGTTCCTCCAGGTAGGAAAGGATCTCCGCACGTGTCAGGCAGAGGAGGGGGCGGGCGTAGAGCCCGGCCGTGAGCGGCCGCATGGCGCACAGCCCCGTCGTACCGGAGCCGCGCAGCAGGCGCAGCAGGAAGGTCTCCGCCTGGTCGTCGGCGTGGTGCCCCAGGGCCACCCGGTCCGCCCCGCGGGCGTGGGCCACGTCCCGCAGCCACTCGTAGCGCGCCGTGCGGCCCGCCTCTTCCAGCGAGAGCTTTCGTTGGCGGCTGATGTCACGGACGTCCGCCGTGCCAATCTCCGCCGGGAGCCCGCAGCGGCGCGCCAGGTCCGCGACAAACGCGGCGTCGCCGTCGGATTCCGGCCCGCGCAGGCAGTGGTTGAGATGCGCGACGACGAGCGTGAGGTCCAGTTCCTTCAGGGAGACAAGGAGATCAAGGAGCGCAACCGAATCAGCTCCTCCCGAAACCGCGACAACCACCGTATCGCCGCAGCGGAACAGCCCATGCTCGCGGATGGCGCCGGCCACTTTTTTCAGCGTGGAATGGATAATCAATGATGCCTCTCGAAAACCCGTACATGACATGGCATGGTTCGTCGCCTTCCTGCAAGGAAAGAAATATGGACAGGCAAACAAAAAACCCCCTGCTTTCCTGGGAAAGAGGGGGAGATATGGTGGCGGTGCAGGGACTTGAACCCCGGACACTGCGGATATGAGCCGCATGCTCTAACCTGCTGAGCTACACCGCCGTACTTCAGGCTATTGATTGTGCAAATCTGTAAAAAATACCTCCCTGGTGTAAAACCCAAAGAGGCATAGTGAGACATGGATTTCCGCTCTCTGGAAAAGAACTCGCCGCTCTTTCCCGTGGGGGTGTCGCAGCCTTTTCGTGCCCGATGTTTATATAGCACATTTCCCCTCATGTCAAGGGAAAAGGACTTTCTGTCGCAGTTTTGCTTCGCGGCGCGGTCAACTCCGGGGTCGTCGCAACGGCGGTCCATCTCGTCGCATCACAGGGGTACCGGAGTGAATTCCTCGCCATGCTTCCGGTAGCGCTCATCGGGGAGAAGGTGAGACTCTTCAAGAGTTTTTTCCACCGCTTCCCGATCCGATTCGGAGTAGCGGATGGCAAGGCCGCAATCCGAGTGGAGCGATCGGGGCGCCGGGATAAGGAGAATATCGATGCGGCGTTCCTTAAGGATCTTTTCCGCTTTCATGACCCGGTGAATGCTGTTGAAAATTGCAACAAGATCCCCCTCTCGAACCATCTATGCCCCCTTTTCCAAAATCGCCGGTACTTTTACACACTGCTCTTTTCTTTTCAAGTAGTAAAACGATTCGGAAGAGGCCATTACGTGCGGAGCACGGCGCCTGTGAAGGCATGGTGCGGTCTGCCGGCGCCTCTTGTTCACCCTAGAACCAATGCTTGGGATACTGTCGGTGATGGACGACATTGTTCGTTAAGAGAGCCACAAGCAGGAGTATCAGTGCGCCGGACAGGACCGGATCGATTATGAAATACGGGCCGGCATTTCCCTGCACGCCGATAAAAGCGGTTGATCCGCCCGGGGGGTGGATGGTTCGCGTGAGGTACATGAAAAGGATGGAAAAGCCCACCGCGAGGGAAATGGCCAAGGGGCCGGTTCCGATCAGGTGTACAACAGCTACCGCGATCGTTGAGGAGACGAGGTGTCCTCCCACCAGGTTTCGGGGCTGCGCAAGGGGGGATTCCGCGGCGCCGAAAAGGAGAACCGCCGATGCGCCGAAGGAGCCGATAAGGAGGGGGTGTCCGGACATGCGGGCGACGAGCACTATGGCAAGAATGGCTATCGAGCCGCTTATGGAGCCCCAGAGGGCATACTTGAACGAAAGCGGTTGATAGGATGCCTTCCGTGCCTCCTTCATTTTGCCGGGCAACCGGGCAAGTCTCTTTTTCAATGGGGTGACCTTCCTTTCGCGAGAGACGCCGTCCTGATTCTCTCCTGGCGGGGCGAATTCGAGGACATCAGGGATCCAAATCCTGTTGATACATACTCTTTCGGACAGGTCAAGTCAAGAGTCCGGCATGTATCGACGGAGGAAGGGACAGAGGTGTCATGATGGGGGGGAGAAAAAGAAATGTCGTCAGAAATCGCGCAAGTTCCGGTATTTGGCGCGGGCGTTTTCCAGTTCATCCGATAACTGCTTGGGCAGGGCCGATTTGAGCTCCCGGGAACTCTTCTTGAATTCGGTTTTCAGATTTTCAGCGGATTCCAGGGAGTCTCTGGTCGAGCCGGAAGATTGAAGGGCGAAAGCGTGGATTTTTACGTACACTCCATACAGTTTATTGAGGTTCTCTTTTGCGGAAACGAACTTTTCAGGAGGATTTTCGGTCTTCTTCATGTTTTTATCGATCTGGGTTTTTATGGTGTTCAGTCTGGATTGTTCGTTTGAACTGAGGCTCGGCGCGGGGTCGAGCGGTGAAAAGGAACTCGCGGGTGAGGAAGCTATCTTTTCAAAGGGTTTGAGGCTGAGGTCCGTCCCCGTTTTGATGCCGTACAGCACCTTGGTGTAGTTCGCGGAATATTCCTTGACGGCTTTGTATTTTGAATAGACGACGGAACCGGCAAGTGTCAGTACGGCCAGAATCGCCGCACTGATTGTATATTTATTGACAATCTTCAGCTTCTTGACGGGTTTCTTCGGGGCGACCGTCTTTTTGGGAAGCGGTTTGCGGGCGGGGCGGCGACGAATATAGTAGGTTGAGCGGACATGAACCGTTCGCTTCGGAACGGCCTTGGTTGCCTGGGCAAAGACATACTCCGGGTAGAGTATTCCGCAGGATGGGCAGGCAATGGAGCGATCAAGCTCTCCGCCGCACACGGCGCAGAATATTTCCCCTCTTTTCTTGAGCGCCCTGCCGCCGAAGGATTCCCTGTACAGCCAGAATCGCGATTTGCATGCGCCGCATATTCTGTCGATACCTTTTTCGGTGATTTCCGAGTGGTCGATGTGCGTGGAAGCCTTGCATTTAGGGCAGGTACAGTTCATCTATGTGTTGTGCCTCATAAGACCCCGTCCTGTAGGCGGGGGCGGAGTGATTTGATCTGACTGGAGAATGACTCCAATCGGCTTTCATGGCGCGCATGCAATCTTTGAGGAAGGTATCACAGGGCTAACGGTCAGAAATTATTACCGACACCCACGTAACCTCCATCACCGGCGCGTATGATGTCGTCCTGGCAGGATGCATCCGCAAGAGACTGCGTGCTGTTTCCGTCCTGTCCTGCGCTGTAGACATCGAAATCAGTGTTGAGGTCCATTGTCATTTCGTCTTGGTAGGGTGTCCCGCCCAAAGAAAAATTAACGAACTGGTAGGGCCTGTTCCACGGGTCATGCAAATCCCCTCGCCCAATGGCATTCAGGGACGGCGGCAATGTTCCCTTTTCGATAAGATATGCGGTGATGTCCTTTTCCAGGGTGCGGATATCAGCCTGGGCTCGCGATATCTTTGAGTTTGTTACCATGTTGGTCCACATTGGTATAGCAATGACCGACAGCATGCCGATGATAACCAGAATGACGATAAGCTCGACCAATGAAAAACCGCCGGATCCAAGCATCGTAGCCTTCACTTGACGAAGCGCGACAGGAAAACAGCATGTGGTCGTGTGTCGTCGGGATTTGTCGATTTTTGCTTTTCTGGTTTTCATGTGGACCCAGATGCGAGTAAAGTAATCCGGTATCATATCCGGATTCACAAAAGTGATACAATTATTGTGCCCAGAGTTGCAATGAAACATGTTTCATGGTGTGCGACGTGCTTCAGATGGGAAACAGAAAAGAATCAGCACGTTACAAAATTAATTACACATGGTTCTAAAAAGTGATGTAACGCTTTTCTTCTCATTGATGAAATTTTGTAACCACTGATGACCAAAAACGTCACCAATAATAATTCTTCAGGAGAAACGTATTTCCGTGGGTTCACCTTCCTTGGTGCAGGATGCTCAAGCATCTATGGCCGAAGATATCCGCAATTCAGGTTGTCGCGGGGATTGTCGTCTCATGCTGTTTCATCCTTCCGGTGAAGCCATCGCTGAAAGAATACGAAAAAATTGCGGATATGCAACAGGGTAGGGCTGAGAAAGGATTAAAAGTGAGGGTTGTTTACGTTGTGAGGAACTCGTTCAGTGAAGGGGATGCCGCTGTCGGGAAGCGAAAAATTTCGCTTTCTCCATTACATTGTTCGGTCCTGCGCCGGTTTGAAGTGCGCCACAAATGCGCCACGGAAATGAGAAAAGGGGCTACGAAAGTAATCCGTAGCCCCTTGATTTCTTTGGTGGGCGGCATGGGATTCGAACCCACGACCCCAGGCTTCGGAGGCCTGTACTCTATCCAACTGAGCTAACCGCCCGTCCAGATATTTACTACATCATTTTGGATCTTTACTCAAGGCCAAAATAGAACGCTCCCCGTGTTTTGCTTTCCGACAGGGGCAGGAATTCAGTTATTTTCGAACCATGCCGTATACCTGGACGGTTTTTTCACCTTTACCGGGGCTATCGGTTTTGATGGATATGTAACCGCCCAGAAAACGATTTTCCATGCGGGGAACAACCGATACCTTAATCATGGCGGATTCTCCCGGCTTCAGGGAACGCTTGTCCGCGGATACCGTCATTTGCGTTGCGACTGCCTGTATGTTGGTAATCCTGACGGTCCGTTTTCCCTTGTTTTCCAGCTTCACGGTACCGACCTTGCGAACCCCCGCTGTCAGATCACCCAGGTTCAACTGTGGCGGTGAAACGACCAGTTCCTCGATAATAGTTCCCTTCAAGGACAGGGTGTAGGCCGGGGTCTTCGAACCGCTCAGGTAGACGAAGATTTGTTTGGTAACCGGTCCGCTGAAATCGGAAGTGTCGAAGGATGCCTTGATTTCCCCCCGTTTGCCCGGCCGGACAACTCGTTCCGAGATGTTGGCGACCGTACAGCCGCACGAGGAGGTTACTTTTTCGATGTTTGCAGGTTCGTTGCCGGTGTTACGGAACGTAAAAGAGTGGGTTATTGTCGTGCCCTGCGTCGTGGCCTGGAAATTATGGACGGGCTTGTCAAAGGCGAGTTGAGGGGCGGCCAGGGCAGGAGGGGAGAGGAAGAAAGAGACGATTGCAGCCGACAGAAAAAATGAAAAGAATCCGAATTTCATGGTGTTCTCCTTTTTTCGGGAAGTACTATCGATTGAACGTGATTGTGATAAACCGATACGAAAACCGAACGATTCGCGAGCATCCGTCCGGTTGCTGGTGACTCGTGAGGGTTGGTAAATGGAGGGCAGCATTGTTCTTCGAGGTTATTCTTCCGGATGGAAGGGATCGGGAAAAACCGTACTGTCTAATCTCCCTGGGAACCCGTATCCCAATTGACGATAAAATCTTTTTCCGTACGTCCAGATTTCTATACCATAAAGCTTCGTTAGTGGCCATAAAGAATTGACACTATTGCCTTCGATTTGCTATAGAAAAGCTTGAAATAACGATTTGAATCGAGTTTGTCAATCATGAATGTCGAACTGCGGGAACTATATTCAAGAGAACGGCTTGCCGGAGAGGTTCAGCGTCTTGCCGGCGAGATTTCCGCCGATTATGCGGGGAAAGAGCTTATCATTATCGTTATCCTGAAGGGCGCGTTTGTTTTCGCCGCGGATCTGATTCGTGCCATCAGCGTTCCCATGGAAATTGATTTCATCGAAATCTCCAGTTACTGCGGGACTGATTCCACCGGCAAGGCAACCGTAACCAAGGATGTTTCCATTCCCGTTACGGGAAAAAATGTTCTGATTGTCGAGGATATCGTTGACGAGGGGCGCTGTCTTTCCTTCCTGCTGGATGTCCTGCGACTCAAGAAGCCCGCAAGCCTGAAAGTCTGTACCATGATCGATAACCGGAGGCGGCGTACCATCAGTCTGGAGCCCGATTATGTCGGGATTCGATGCGTCTGTGGTTTTCTCGTCGGCTACGGACTTGATCTGAACCAGAAGTATCGGGAACTTCCCGCACTCTATGAAATTCTTCCCTCAGACGGAGACGCCGGTTAACGCGACAGGCACTTCCTTTTTCGGAGAATAACCGAATGATTATTCAGTGTGAAAAATGCAGAACCAGATTCAAACTTGATGACTCACGCGTTACGGAATCAGGAGTGAGGGTTCGTTGCTCCCGATGCGGGCATACCTTTATCGTGAAGAGGGAAACACCCGAGGAAGAAACCGACTTCGACGCTCTGTTGCAGGGATTCGGCGGGCCGGAGGAGTTGGGAACACGGCCTGAGGGCAACGCTCTTGCCGAAGGCGGAACAACCGAAGAAACCCCTGCCGCTTCGGAGCCGCATGTCCCCCTGTCGGAAAATGCACCGGAGACGTCCCTTGCGGAGGAGAAACCTTCTTCGATGGAAGAAGAGCCTTCCACGCAGGTCCCGGATCAGTCCCGGAGCGGGTTTTCCGACTTTTTGCCGGAAGGATTCGGTCTCACACACTTTCAGGTGACCAAGGTTCCCGCTGAGTCGGAAGAAGCGGTTGATTCGGAAGTTACGGCGGCTGGTGACGGCGCCTTCCTCCATGCGGAAGACGCTCCCGTTGAGGAGCCTGCCGGAAAATATGATATGGTGGCGGAGTCTACATCCGAACAGCAAATGGAGGCGCCCGAGCTTGATGTCACGATAGAAAGTGAAGAAACGCCTGTTACGGCAAAAGATGAGAGGAAATGGCCCGTTGCCGATTCCAGGGACGATGAAACGGCGGGTACCGGGTTGCCTCCCTTGTCCATTTCTTCCCGCAGGAAAAAGTCCCCCTTATTTTCTGTCCTCGTTGGGGTGTTGTGTCTTGTCGCGGTCGTCGGGGCAGGGTTCTTCCTCTTTCGGAACAGCGTCGGCGATCTTGCGGGCCGTATTCCGAAAGTTGGTACGGAGGGCGGCGTACGCGCGACGATACAGTCTCTGGAGGGAAGCTTTCTTGTGAACAAGGAAGCGGGAGAGTTGTTCGTTATCCGGGGAGAGGTCTTCAATTCTTCCGGCAAACCGCTCACTGCTCTGCGCGTACAGGGAACCGTCTATGGCGTTGATGGCTCCGTTATTGCCCGAAGGACGGTGTATTGCGGGAATACCTTTACGCCGGAGGAACTGGCATTTCGGTCGTATTCAGGAATTGAAAAAACGATGGACAGACAGTTCGGAGATACCCTGGCGAACCTGGAGATTCCAGCGGGCAAAGGGATTCCGTTTGCAATCGTATTCAGGAATGTGCCCAAGGAAGGAAAGGATTTCGGAGCGGAAATTGTTGATCCTTCCGGTGCCCGATAATCGGGCCGCCAATCGGAGTTGACGGAATATCCTATCGAGGGGTTGTACCAACAAAAAGGCGCCCATACAAAAGTATGCGCGCCTTAATTGCATTCACAAGAAATTTGTCTAACCACTGATGGCGTTCACGGGGCATGTATCAACGCAGGCGCCGCAATCGATACAGTTGTCAGCGTCGATCACTCTCTTGCCTCCTGCTTCGGCGATAGCGCCTACCGGACAAGAGTCGTCGCATGCTCCACAGTTGATGCATTCGTCGGAAATTGTATGTGCCAATTTATTCACCTCCCCTTCGTTGATGTAGAACAATTTTAGCGGACCGAAAAATATCATAGGCCGAAATAAATGTCCAGAGGAAAGGTTTGAACCGATGACGGTCTGTTGAAGGCCGTAATGTGCCGTAAACGAGGGCTTCCCCATGCATCTGGTTGCACTGGAAAGGGCGGGCGGCTATGCCCGCTCCGAGGTAAAAAACAGCGTTGAACGCCTTCTGTCACACCTGGGTGGGATGAAGGCTTTTGTAAACCCTGGAGACAGGGTTCTTCTCAAACCGAATATGCTTTCCGCAAAACAAGCCGAGGCCGCGGTCACCACCCATCCGGAGGTGGTCAGGGCCGTAATCGAACTGGTTCGGGATGCAGGCGGTATCCCGCTGGTGGGAGACAGCCCCGGAGTGGGGAGACTGGTGAAAGTCGCTGAGGCGAGCGGCATTCTCAACGTGGTCAAAGAAACCGGCGCCGAACTCGTTGAATTCAAGGAAGCACTGGAGGTTTCGGGAGAAGGGGTTTTCAAGAGGTTTGAACTCGCAAAGCCCTACCTGGAGGCTGATCGTGTAATCAATCTTCCCAAGCTGAAAACCCACGAGATGATGACCATGACCTGTTCAGTGAAAAACCTGTTCGGCGCGGTCGTGGGCATGGCAAAACCCGCATGGCATTTGAAAGCGGGAGAAGATCGTCTGCTTTTCGCGGGGATGCTGCTGGATATATACCGGTTGAGGAAGCCCGACCTGAATATCGTTGACGCGATTGTCGCCATGGAAGGTGACGGCCCCAGCAGCGGGAACCCCCGGTCGGTCGGGTTGGTGCTTGCCGGGGTCAATCCGGTTGCGGTTGATGTCATTGCCGGAGAAATTCTCGGTATTCCCGGGAACATCCTCTATGTTGAACGCGTCGCCCGCAACATGGGAATAGCGGGCGCTGAGAGAGAGACGATTTCAACAATCGGGTGTCCCTTGCCGGAAGTTCGGATCGATGACTTTCTCCTTCCGCGGTCCTCTTCCGTTCAGTTCGGGCTGCCGCGTTTTCTTTCAAGATTCATGAGAAATCATTTCACCGCCTGTCCGTATCCGATTCCTGAAAAGTGCATACTGTGCGGCATTTGCAAAGATGTCTGCCCGCCCCGTGCCATGGAAATAGTGAACGGTAAGCTCCGGATCGATTATCGACGCTGTATCCGATGTTTCTGTTGCAGAGAACTCTGCCCGGAAAACGCCCTTGGAATCAGGAAGTCACGGCTACTTGAATTTATAAATAAATATATATAATAAGATAAATGGACTGTTGACATTAGTTCGGACGGTGATTATCATGTAGTCAAACGGAACGATGGGACAAAAATCCCGTGAAAGGAGGATGACACTATGTGGACCACACTGTTCATGCTTCGTCCGGTAACCCGCTGCAAAGAGGGATGCCCTAGGTAGCCCGGCGCGTGTAGGGCGTCGGGCGCACACAACAGCAAAGGCCCCCTGTCCGCCAGAGACGGGGGGCCTTTCTTATTGTGCGCCTGAATCCCTGACGCCGTCACGCCTTCGCCTTTGCGGAACGCCTCGGTTTCCTGCATTCGCGTGGGTTGAACCGGCCCGACGACGTTTACCCGGCGTGAAACAGCGTCGGCGACGTTCAAACCCCGGCATTCCGATCGCCTCGGCATTCAGGCATCACGATTCAGGTTACAGGAAGCGGCGGATCGGGTCACACAGGCGTTCCAGAAGCTTCTCGAACCAGGTGCCCGCTTCAAGTTCCTGAAGTGTTACCCTGCGGGATTTCGCTAGTTCCTCGTCAAACATTTCCGCCGCCATCTCTCCGAAGTCGTGGCTGTCGATGACAACGTTGATCTCGTAGTTCCTGTGAAAGCTCCGCATATCCAGGTTGGCGGACCCTAAAGTGGTCCAGCAGTCGTCGATGAGCATCAGCTTGGCGTGAAGCACCGTTCCTTCCCGCTTGTAGATTTCAATGCCGCTTTTCAGAAGCGGGGTAAGGTACGCCTTTCCGGCAATCTGGGCCAGCGGGACATCGCTGACGGCCGGCAGCAAGAGTTGGACCCGGACTCCCCGTTTCGCGGCGCGAAGCAAAGAACGGACAAATAACGGACCGGGAACGAAATAGGGAGTGATGATTTTGACGGTCTCGGATGCCCCGGCAATGGCGAGGCGGAACGAAGTGCGGATAAAGGAACGGCTTTGGTGCGGGCCTCCGCTGACGACCATGATGTCCGCTCCCCCCTCCGGTGCAGGGGGAGGCAAGGGGAAGGGCAGGGCTGGTGGAGGCTTGCCGTCCTCATCCCCCCATGTCTCAAGAAAAAGCCGCTGCAGTTCGGTCGCGGCAGGTCCTTCCAAGCGGATACCCATATCCCGCCATCGGGTTACGCTGTCACCGAAACCGGCATATTCATCGCCGATGTTCATCCCGCCCAGAAATGCGCGAGTGCCGTCGATGACGGCGAACTTCCGGTGATTGCGCCTGTCGAACCACGTAAGCCCTCTCTTGAACGGCGGGCGGTTGAAGGGAAGGCACCGTACCCCCCCTTCCTCCAACCTGCGAAAGAATGAGCCCGGTGTATCGATGCAGCCGATGTAGTCATACACAAGAAAAACCGAAACGCCCCGTTCCAGCGCGCGCAGGAGCGCATCGGCGAAGAGGGCGCCGCTTCGGTCGTCTCGTATGATGTAGAATTCGAGGCAGATGTGGCTGCGCGCCGAGGAGAACTCACGGAGCATGGCGGGGAAAAAATCACCACCATGGCGAAAGAGGTCTACCCTGTTTTCGTGGAAAAGCGTCGCCTGGGTGGTCCTTCGGAAGCGGGCGAGGAAGCGGCGCGAGCGAAAAAAACCGGGGCGTCTTTTTTGTCGAGGAAAAGACATGGCGGTTCCTCGGAGGGAATTGGGGCGCGGGGAGACCCGCGCCTGATTGAAAACGTCGTCAGACCCGAACGACTTCCTTGACGCCCGGCACTTTCTCCTTGAGGGTTTTCTCGATTCCGTTTTTCAGCGTCACGGTTGCCATGGGGCAGGATCCGCATGCGCCTTGGAGTCTTACCCGCACGACACCGTCTTCCGTCATTTCGACAAACTCAACGTCGCCGCCGTCCGCCTGCAGAGCGGGGCGAATCATCTCCAGCACTTTCTTCACTTCTTCGATCATTTATACGTCCTCCTTTGTTTTTGTATCCCTTTTTCCCGAGACTCCGGGTGTAGTTAACGGATAGGGATCGATGATCTCCGCGAGAGCCTCCGGGGAGAGGAACTTGCGGGATAGGATAATCTCTTTTGTACTTCTGCCGGTGCGCAGGGATTCTTTCGCGATCTCCGCCGCGGCGGCGTACCCGATATGGGGGGCAAGCACCGTGGCCATGCCCACGGAGCTCTCCAGGTACCCGGAACAGCGTGCGACGTTCGCGGTTATCCCTTCGATGCAGGATTCGCCGAGCTTATGGACGGCGTTTTTCAGGATCTCCATGGAAAACAGGATATTGTAGATGATGACCGGCATCATGACGTTCAACTCCAGCTGTCCGGCCTGCGCGGCGAGCGTCACCGTCGTGTCCGCGCCCATCACCTGGAACGATACCATGTTGACCATCTCGGGGATCACCGGATTGACTTTTCCAGGCATGATGGACGAACCTGGCTGGACCGGAGGCAGATTGATTTCATTGAGGCCGGTCATGGGTCCGGAGGAAAGAAGGCGAAGGTCGTTCGCGATCCTTGTCAGGTTGACGGCAAGTCCTTTGAGGGAGGAGGAGAGCGCGACAAACGGGTCCATGTTCTGGGTCGTTTCGATGAGATCCGCGGCGGTACGCACGGCGAAGCCGGTTTTCCGGCCGATGGCTTCCACCACAATCTCGATATAGCGTTCTTCGGCGTTCAGGCCGGTGCCGACGGCTGTCCCTCCTATGCCCAGCTCCAGAAGGACGTCCCGGCAGCGGCGAATGCCGGCGATGTTTTTTTCAACGGCAGCGGCGTATGCTTCGAACTCCTGGCCCAGCCTGATGGGGACCGCGTCCTGGAGATGAGTTCTGCCCGATTTGAGGATGCCGTCGAATTCCGCCCCCTTGAGTCGCAGAAGATTCTTCAGCCGTTCAAGCTCCGGTTCCAGCAGATCCATCATCCTCAGCGAGGAGAGGCGCATTGCGGTGGGGAAGACATCGTTGGTGGACTGGGCCATATTCACATGGTCGTTGGGGTTGACCTTCGAATACGCTCCCCGGATGCCTCCCAGGATCTCTTCGGCCCGATTGGCAAGCACCTCGTTAACGTTCATGTTGTGGGATGTCCCCGCTCCAGCCTGAAAGGGATCGATAACGAACTGGTCGTCGAGGGAGCCGGAAAGGGCCTCCTCAGCAGCACGGACGATAGCTTCTCCCGTCTCCCTGGAGAGACGTCCGGTGGCCATGTTTGCCGTGGCAGCGCACGATTTTATGATCAGGGTCGCCCATACCAGGGCTGGATGAGGCCTGAGATCGGATATGGGAAAATTGAAGATTGCCCGGGCTGTCTGGACACCGTAGTAGGCTTCGGCGGGAACTTCGAGAGTGCCGAGAGGGTCTTTTTCCGTCCGGGTCGGAGTTTCTTTGCCCGCGGCGGCGGGAGGAGTTTCGGACGGCCGCGAAAGCATGCCCGTGGTAAGGGTCGGTTCTGTTTGCACTGATCAACCTTTCAGAGGTACTGTTAAATTATCGGCATTCCATTACTGCCAACAAACGGTTCGACGGCCTGGAATTTTCAGGATCGCATTTCAGTCCGCCATGCATTGTTTCCGGAGAGGGCCTGCGTCAGCCCCAGCAGATCCTGTACTTCCGTAACCAGGAAAACCGCGCATCCCATCTCCTCGGGCATGCGCAGGTCGATATCGTAGCGATCCCCGACAAAAAGACATTCAGCCGGTTTCCTGCCGATGGAGGTGAAGATCTTGTTCAGCGCGGACCTGTTCGGCTTCGGCTTCCAGAGGTACTCGATGGTGAATATGTCGCGGAAAAACAGCGGGATTCCCAGTGCGCCCACTATCCTGTTGGTCAGGATGCGGTTGTTGTTGGTATAGATGTACAGATCAAAATGCTCCGCGAGCCCGGTGAGCAGACTCATCAGCCGGTCGTCACGCGTCAGCCACGATTCAGGGTGGACCGACTTCGCAGCTGCTCGATGAAAGCCTGAGACAGTGCCGCCCAGTTCGGTGCAGACCGAGGTCAGGGTTGCTTCCTCACCGCATTCGCGGGACATCCTTTCCCGTGTTTTCTCGATGAGCGATGCGGCGTCATTGGGGGATACCCCCCTCATCGTCGAAATGTAACCGCATGCGGCGCGGTTGATTTCTTCGGCCAGACCCTTGTTGACGTAGAGGGTTCCGTCAAGGTCGAATACAATAGCCCGGATGCTCGTGAACATTGCTTAATCCTGGCCGGTGTCGGTCGGTTTCGGACCGGACGACGCCGAAAACCGGTTGCGGTCGGGAAATGTGTTGAAATTCAAACCGTTGCTGGTGTAAGTGTAGCAGGTGCCCCGATGCTGTCAAAAAAGCGTGTCTGTCGTGGAGGAGCAAGTTCGAAGCGGTTCCCGGCCGGCATGTGACGAGGCAGGCGAATCATGTTCTCGATCCCGCAAAGGTGAAACTATAGAGAAGAGACCATTTTTTGTCAATGCGGTTTCGTCTCCGAACAGGGGATGGGGCGTCGGTGAGCGTGCTTATTGATTTTCCGGTTCACAATGGAATCAAAACAGCATGCAGACGGCGGGCGTATTCATCCGGAATAAAGTCTTCGTTTGGTGCTTCCCATGATTATCGATACCCATTGTCACCTTGACCATCCGTCACTCGCTTCACGGCGTTCCACCGTTCTTGCGGAGGCCCGTCGTGCGGAGATTGAGAAGTTTATTATTCCCGGCGTCGGTCCGGAAGGATGGGGTGTGATTGCGGAACTGGCGAACAGGGAGGTGGGGATCTTCCCCTCATTCGGTCTTCACCCCATGCTGGCGACTCGGTACCGCGAGGGCCTTCTGGATGAAATCGAGCACTACTCCTGCTCCGCATGTGGAGTCGCCATCGGAGAAATCGGGCTTGATTATACCGTTGCCGGTGTTTCCCGTGAGGACCAGGTAGCCGCCTTGCGCGGTCAGTTGCGAATGGCCGTGAGGATGGGGCTGCCCGTACTGTTGCACTGTCGGCGGGCGTTTCAGGACCTGCTCCGCATCGTGAGGGAGGAGCGGGTCCGGGAGGTGGGGGGGGTCATGCACGCCTTTTCCGGCAGTCCTGAATCAGCGGGGGACTTCATCAGGGAGGGACTCCGCATCTCCATCGCGGGAACGATTACGTATCGGAATGCGGTAAAACCACCGGAGCTTGCGGCTCGAATCCCCCTTGAGCACCTGGTCCTGGAAACCGATGCTCCGGACATGACTCCTGAACCCTTCCGGGGGAGGGAGAACGAGCCGGCGTTTCTTCGTGCTACTGCCGAAAAGCTTGCCGAAATAAAGAGGATTTCCCTCGAAGAAGTGGCGGCGGTAACCACGGCGAACGCGGAACGGCTCTTTCGCATCTGAGGAACGCTCGAATACAATGATTTCATGCGAACAATCCGATACTCTCCGTACCGTGGGCCGTTTCGCCCCCTCACCCACCGGACCGCTCCACCTGGGTTCCCTGGTGGCTGCCCTCGGCAGCTACGTCATGGCAAAGAGGGAAAGCGGACTCTGGCTCCTCCGTATCGAAGACCTGGATACTCCGCGGGTAGTGCCGGGCATGACCGACGACATATTCCGGACCCTGGAAATCCTCGGGTTCCGCTGGGACGGAGAGGTCCTCTACCAGAGCCGTCGTATCGGTGTTTACCGGGAAGCGCTGGATCGCCTTCTGCGGGAAGGGGCGGCCTATCCGTGCGGTTGCTCCCGGGCCGAGATAGCCCGTATCGCATCAGCCCCCCATTCCGGTGAGGAGGAACCCGTCTATCCCGGCATATGCCGGTCCGGCCTTTCCGAGGGAAAGGAGGCACGGTCGGTCAGGGTGCGGGCGGGTGACGAGGCGATCTCTTTTCACGACGGGATCATGGGGACGGTCAGCCGGACACTCTCCACTTCAGGAGGCGATTTCGTTATCAAGCGCGCCGACGGACCCTTTGCCTATCAGCTTGCCGTGGTGGTGGACGACGCGGAATCGGGGGTGACCCAGGTCGTCCGCGGCGCGGATCTCCTTTCTTCCACGCCGCGGCAGATCCATCTGCAGCGCCTTCTCGGCTATTCCACCCCTTCCTACTATCATCTTCCCCTGGTCACCGGCCCCGGAGGGGGCAAGCTCAGCAAACGGGACAATGCCGTTTCCCTTGCCACCGGTCGGGACCTGGGGCGAGAAGGGCATCTGTTACTCGTTTCCGCCCTCCGTTTTCTCGGTCAGGACCCGCCGTCCGGCCTTTGTGACGCGCCTTGCGGCGAGATACTCCGATGGGCGATTGCCTCCTTCACTCCTGAAACGGTTCCCCGGAACTCGGGGGAGTTTCTTCGCCGGACATTGGATATACGCAAAGGAGGGCAATGACGGCCGGCGTACCGGGCCTCTTCCGGAGAATCCCGATGAGGGCCGATACGTTTATACATCGTCGTCTTCGGTCATCAGCAGATCGGACACGAAGCAATCAAGGTCTATTTCCTCCAGCAGGTCTTCCGGCGACGCAAAGTGCTCGATGAATTTCTCCGCGTTTTCCAGCGCGCCCGGAATCTGCCTGAGGTCGGCGATGATCAGTTCCGCAATCTGCTCCGCGTTCATTTCCGGAATCAGTTTATTTTTGCAGCAATCGCCCAACCTGCCGACAATTGCCTCCACCGACATTTTGGCGCCGCCTTCTTCGTGGAGGTTCCGCCAATCTTTCACCAACACTTCAAGACCCTTTTCAAGATGCATACTATCCTTCCTTTCGGTAAACTGGTGATACAGCGATTGTACCACTCCTGTGGTGAGACGCATTATCCAAGATTCGGCAGTTGGAGGCATCCTTCGTTCGCTCCGATTGCCCTCTTTCTGCTGCTCTAAGCTCATTTCGCTACAGCCGATGAACCCTTCGGGTTCGGACAGTATCGGCTGTGGCCGCTCCATTTCGCTAAGAGCAGCAACGAAATAGAACAGAGTCGCTCTCTACGGATACCTCCAACTGCCGTTTTAAGGATTATTCATCGGCCGTATTATATCGCTCGAGGACGCCAAACAGGAATTCGAAAACGGAGACGACCATGCTCTCTTCCAACTATGACGTCATCATCGTCGGCACCGGCCCGGCAGGTCTCGGCGCAGCCTTTCACCTGACCGACGTCTCCCCGTCCCTTTCCATTCTCATGATAGACCGGGAGAAGATCTGCTCAGGAGGCCTGCTGAACGACTGCAAACAGAATTACACCTATCCCATCGGCTTTGTCGTCCAGAACTGGACCAGGGAGGAGGCGGAGCGGCTCCTGCCGCGGGTGGAGGAATGCCTGCGGCCCGTCATCAAGGAGAAGCAGAACCTGGAGGTCTACCGGCGGCGGGCGGAGCGCATCGGCGTGACCCTGCTCGACGTCCGCCAGGCCCATGTGGGCACGGATCGGAGCAGGGAGCTGATCCGCCGCCTCCTGGACGAGCTCGCGGGCAGAGGCGTGCACTTCGCTCTGGAGAGGGAGGTGACCGATGTCTTCGACGACTCGTCCGGGCCGGGAGTGGTGGTCGACGGTACGGAAACGGTGCGGGGAGGGACGGTGATTGTCGCTCCCGGACGGAAGGGGTTCAGCTTTCTTCAGCAGGTAATGGAACGGATGGGTATCGATTACATCGACAACGAGGTCGATGTGGGGATCCGACTGGAGACTACGATCGACAACTACCCCATCGTCAAGGATTACTACGACCCCAAGTTCCTCTTCCCCGAAAGGGTGCGCACCTTCTGCACCAACTCCGGTCATGCGCGGGTGGTGCTCGAGCGGTATCAGGGGTTCAGCCTGGTCAACGGCCATGCCCTCTCCGAGGAGCATGAGGGGAACAATCTGGTCAATTTCGCCCTGCTCAAGACCATCGGCCTGAAAGACCCGGTCAGGAGCGGACAGCAGATGGCCGTGTTCCTCGGCAGGCTGGCCAACGAGATCGGAGGCGGAAAACCGCTCATGCAGCGGGTCGGGGATTTCCGCATGGAGAAACGCTCCACCGCGGAAACCTTTAACGAGGATCTCTACTCGTTCCCGCCAAGTTGCCCGGTCACGGCCGGTGACCTGGGGTTGGCGGTCCCGGCCAAGATCATGCGCCACATCTGGGCGGCCATGAAGAAGCTCGACACCATCATTCCGGGCATTCTCCACCCGAGCACCATCATGTACTATCCGGAGATCAAGATGTACGCGAACAAGCCCGCCTTTCGCGACCGCCATTTCCGGGTGAGCGAAAACGTCTACATGGTCGGCGACGGGGCAGGAACATCCCGCGGCATAACCGCGGCCTGGGCAAGCGGGATTCGGGCGGCGGAAGGGATTCTGTCGAGGAGTAGGCCCTAACACTCGATCTGAGAGGAGGCAGCCATGAAAGAGCGGATAACGGACATAGAGATCCAGCTTATGCACCATGAAAACACCATTCAGCAGTTAAACGAGGTCGTCACGCGGCAGCAGTTCGCCATTGAGGAGTTGCGGGCCGGTTTCAGGGAGTTGATGCAGCAATTGCGGAAGCTGTGTCCCTCGGACGTGAGAGACCCGCTGGAAGAGGAACCGCCGCCGCACTACTGAGAACAAAAGAAACGTTGTCGGGGTGCACCGCCGCCTGTGCCCGTAATTGACAAACCTCGGTAACTAGCATATAGTTGCGCGCAATTATAGGATGATTCCCTGTCCTTTTCGAAGCCCTGAAGAACGGTATAACTACGAGCCCTGCGATTGATGACCTGCCCATGCATGATCTGAAAAATATTACGGAACGCAAACGTCTTGTTTCTCTTTCTTCTTTATTTCGGAAGAAAAGAAATACCAGGAATACCTTTAAAGCTCTTGCCGAAACGAAGAAGGACAGAAAACGCCTCAAGGTTGTCCTTCCGCTCCTTTGCGGCGTCCTGGCGTTGTATCCTGTCTCCTTTCTCGTCAAGTCCGCACTCTCCGGCTTCTCCTTTTCCCGGGGCCAGGGCGCGGGGAATGCTAACGCCGCTTCACGGGAGTCTCTTTCCTACCGGTCTTTCCGCCTCGCTGCTGATGTCCTGAAAAATGCCGAGATAGCTGGTAATCGGCTGGTTGCCCCTCTCCCCGACGGAGGTCTGGTTTCCTATACAATCTCTCCCGCGCTCCAGAACAGGGTAGAGAGGGTGATGGCGGAAAATGACGTTCCCTTCGGCGTTTTTGTGGCCATCGAGCCGAAGACGGGAAAGGTGCTGGCACTTACCGGATTTTCGTCGGTGAATCCAGGATGGGGCGACGATGCGTTCTACAAGGTGTATCCGATGGCGTCGCTCTTCAAGATGGTCACCGCATGCGCCGCCCTTGAGCTGAAAAAGGTCGAACCGGATACCATGTTCGCCTTCAGAGGGTCATCCTATTCCGAAAACCCGAAATACTGGAGCGTCAACCCGAAGAAGGCCGGTCAACAGATGCCGCTCGACCTGGCCATGGGGAAATCCATCAACCCGGTTTTCGGAAGGCTTGCCAGCGATGTGGTCGGGCGCGAGCTGATCATGTCTTATGCGCGCCGTTTCGGGTTCAACCAGACGCTCTTTCCTGGAATGCCTGTCGTTCCCAGCCGTGCAGTGCTTCCCAAGGACGATCTGGAGCTGAAGCTGATGGGGTGCGGGCTCGGGAGGGAGGTGAAGATATCGCCTTTCCACGCGGCGGTCATGATGGCCGGGCTCGCGAACAAGGGTACCATGCTGGCCCCCATACTGGCGGAAGAGATACGTGATGGGGGTAACAGGGTTCTTCCCGCGGCAAAGCCCCAGATAATCGGACACCTGGTGACAACGGAGACCGCCGACAAGCTATCCCGCATGCTCCTGACAACCGTTACCGAAGGCACATCCAGGAGGGCGTTTCATGATCGGCAAGGCCGTCCCAAGCTGCCGTCGGTCACCATATGCGCCAAAACAGGCTCCATAAACGGCACGGACCCGGAGGGCAGCTATACTTGGTTCGCGGCGTATGCCCCTGCTGAAGACCCCCGGATCGCCCTTGTCGCTTTAGTCATCAATCAGAGCCGATGGAAGATAAAGGCTTCGCGTCTGGGGGCGGAGGCGCTTGAAGAATTCTTCGCGGACAGGAGTCCCGATCTGCAGTCGTTGCTTAAGGAGTGAGACCGGGATCCATCTTGATACGGGAAAGCGAACGTGCAGAGCGAGTGCGGCCGTGAGGCGTCAGCGGTATACGTGAAGAAAGAAGTTTCCCTCCCGCAGTTCCCCATAGGAATACTGGGTAATCCAGTCTCCAAGCGAGAGCAGGGTCCGGGTTTTTCCACGGTTTCGCGTTGACAGGAGGGGCAGGTGAAAGTGGGCGCTGATAACCGCGTCGCAGTCATCGCGGAATCTCGCCTCGGCGTATTCATGGAGCAGCTGCCGGTAGTCCCACTTCGCGTTTCTTTTTCCGTGATTCCCTTTGCTGCGGCGGGACATGTATTCTGCCAGGCGGCAGACAGCCGGCGGGGGGACCAGGGGGAAAAGAGCTTTCGTGGCTCGATTGTGCAGAAGGAGACGGAGAAGCCTGGACCCGTAATCATGGGAGTTTATCTCGTCGCCGTGGCAGAGAAAGCATTTCCTGCCGTCCAGGGTCAGGACCGCGGGGCCTGGAAAGATGGTTGCGCCGACGGCTTCCGAGAAGTGCGTGCCCATGTGAAAGTCATGGTTCCCTTCAAAATAGACGATGCCGGTTCCGGAGGCTGAAAGCTTCCGTAAGTGCTCCAGGATAGGCAGGTAGTGGGGGAAGGCGGCGGGCCGGTAGCCGATCCAGAACTCGAACAGATCTCCGAGGATGAACAGCGTTTCCGTCGTACCGTGCAATTCGGACAGGAATCGCGCAAGAAGCCGGTAGTTTTCATCATCGGGATTACGCAGGTGAGCATCGGCAATGAATACCTTTCGCATTGCCGCACTATAACGAAAATGCGGTAAAAGGTAAAGGCGGACGCCCTTCCGGCTTTCGCCCGGTTCGGCAAAGGTTTCTGCGGTCATGGGGGATGGTTTCCGGTATGGGATTCATGCGTGACGTTGAGATAGTGTGGGACGACCTGCTCGACGCGTTCGAAAATGTCGACCCGGAAACCGTCTATTTCCTGGACAGGGAGACGGGAGAGATCTTTTCCGTGCCCATCGACTATGAGGACGATGACTTCTGGGAAGAGATTGAGATGAATGAAGAGCGCTATCTCCAGATACCGGACTTCGACTACGACCAGGAGAGACAGCTTCTTCATGAGTTCATCAAGGGTATGACGAATCCCGCCCTGAAGAACATCCTAGAACGTTCATTCATGGGAAAGCGTCCTTTCGGGCGCCTCGACGAGATCCTTTCCTTCTATCCCGAGGAGAAAGAACGTCTCGTTGCCCTCAAGGATGAGCTGACAGCGACGCGAATACGAAACTGGCTGGAAATAAACGATATCTTTCTCTCCGACGAGACGACCTGAACGGCGTTCCGTGCGCATCTTTCTTTCCGTTTCCCATATCCGCGAGCGCTCTCACTTCGGCTCTTCCCATAGCGCCCCTTCGTGTCTTGCTGAAGCTCCGTGCCGGGAGCGCGACGAGATATCTCCGTGTGGTACTATTTTCCCCATTGAGTCATGAACCTGAAAACGGCAGTTGGAGTTGTCCGAAGAGAACGACTTCGGCCTGATTCGTTGCTGCTCTTGGCGAAATGGAGCGTCAACAGCCGATGGTGTCCGAACCCGCAGGGTGAGTTCATCGGCTGTAGCGAAATGAGTCTAGAGCAGCAGAAGAAGGGCATCCGGAGTGAACGAAGGATGACTCCAACTGCCGAATATAGGATGAAAGATATTCTGCTCCAGTCCCACCGTCGCTGGAGAGAACGGAAGGTCGTATGGAAAAGAAAACTCTTGCCGTTACCGGGATGTCCTGCTCGGCCTGTGCCGCCCGCATCGAGCGGGAGCTGGCCGCAACCGCCGGTATCAGCAGCGCCTTCGTGAATTTTCCCCTTGAGGAGCTGACGGTTGAGTATGATCCCGGCAGGATCAGTCTCCGCGATGTTGAATCTCTTGTGGTCAAGCTCGGATACGGGATCCGCTCCCGTGCGGACGAGACCGTCGAGCATACATCCCAGCGCACCTGGTTCCTGTTCAGCCTCGTCGCTTCGCTGCCGATCATGGCAACCATGTTTGTCCATGACCATCCGGTTGCGGGCTGGGTTGGTTTCATCCTCGCCACCCTTGTCCAGTTTTCCGCGGGGCTGACATTTTACCGCGGGTCCTGGTACGCCCTGAAGAATCGCGGCGCGAATATGGATGTGCTGATTGCTCTCGGCACCTCTGCCGCGTACTTTTATTCGGTGTTCGCATTTTTCGGCGCTTTCGGCGGCCACAGTGCGGTCTTTTTCGAGACTTCCGCCATGCTGATAACCTTCATCCGCCTCGGTAAATACCTGGAGTCACGTGCCCGGGGGCGGGCTGGAGACGCTCTGAAAAAGCTCCTGCGGCTCCAGGCGGACAAGGCGAGGCTGGTTACCGACACAGGGGAACGGGAGGTTGCCGCCTCCACCGTCAGGGTCGGCGATGTGGTCGGAATCCGTCCCGGTGAGACCATACCCGTTGACGGCGTGGTCCTGGAAGGCCGATCCACGGTCGACGAGTCTCTGGTTACCGGGGAATCTCTGCCGAAGGAAAAAGGGGTCGGCGACACCGTGGTCGGCGGAGCGGTCAATCGCAGCGGGGCCATTACGGTGCGGGCC
>CALABV010000113.1 GCA_937886325.1 uncultured Geobacter sp. | reverse complement strand
CCAGCATCCGGTGGCAGCCCATCATGACTTCCGGCGGATAGGCGTCAACCTCGTCAAAGACGATGAAGAAGCCACGCTGGTAGGCCATGGGGAGCGCTCCGGGCGTGAACACGGTGTTGCCGTTCTGGAGGTGAATCTTCCCCAGAATGTCCTCCAGTTCGGTTCCCTTCTTCGCCGACACGATAATCGTCGGGAGATTCAGGGCGGCTCCGAGCTGGACGAGCATCTCGGTCTTCCCGCAGCCGGTGGGGCCCGTAATCCAGAGCGGATCGGGTACCGGTGCGGCCAACCACTCGATGATGTCCTTCACGAGTGTTGTCGCCCAGACGTAGTTCGGGTTCTTCTCCGGAACCAGCGGGTGGCCGGGGGTGAAACCCTGGAGTTTCATCTGGGAGGGAAGGCCGAAGGCTTCCTGGATGGTGATGCTTGCGGGAACGGGGTCTTTTGCCTGCAGCAGGTGGGTGATGGTTGTCGTTTTTTCCACTTTCTGTCTCCTTTGGATTGCGGGGGAGACAGAAATCCCCCTGGAGGGAGTTTTTGTCTCCCCCGGTGGGGTGGTTTGCTGTCGTTTGTGGTTTATGCCGCTTTCTTTTCCAACCGCCAGGCGCTGATGATGCGCGGGCGGCCGTCTTCGGCGAGTCTTGCAACGACTGCTATCCGAGCCTTAAGGAACTTCACCTCGAGAGGTTTTTCGTTCAGGAGGGGGATAGCAAGTTGAAGCAGACCCAGCGCCTCGACCGGTACTTCCCGTTCGAGCATGCGGTTGGCGGCATGTAGAGATAACGATAGTGCCTTACTCATTTCCGCACCTCCTTTACGACGGCGGTAACTTTCTCCGCCGGTGGAGTGAATGTGGTTGCGGAAACGATGGCACCCAACAGTATTGCCATGACAAGCAGAGCGATGGCCGTCGAGAACAGTTCCTTCCTGTCGTCTTTGTGCGCAGTCGCTTCTTCTTGCGGAATGGCTTTCAGGTCTTTAGGGAGTCTGAGCAGTTTACCCATGGCACCCTCCCCTTGTTACTTTGAGGATTGTGCCAGTTCCCACCATGCAGTTCTGATAGGCTTCGGGGTAGCCCTGCTTCAGTTTCTGAATGTCGATTATGTCGACCGACTCCGACTCGATGCACACGTCGCCAAGATGGCTCCTGTGCTCGCTGCCGACAAGGCCGATAATCTCATTCTTCAGCGTTTTAAGGTGCTCCTGCATTTCCAGATACTGGAGCGCTTTCGCCTGCAGTTTTGCAATTGTAGTCTGTCCCATTGTCTGTCTCCTTTGTACCTCGACGGGAGACAGATCTATCCCCGCAGGGATTGGATTGTCTCCCTGCCGGGTGTTTGATTGGACTACGTGTCAGAAAATTTATGCAGCCTTCTTCCTTACCTTCGGCTCCCGGTAATAAACTCCGAACAGTGTCACGTCGAGTAGGCCCTGGGTGAGCAGCTCGTCGAACTTGGACTCGGAAACCGTTACCATTCTCTCCTTGTTGTCTTCCAACACGATAATCTGATAGACCTTCGAGGAGACTGGTAGCGGGGGGGCCGAAGTCGGCGGTGGAGGTTGAGGGGCGGAAACGGAGTTGGTTTGCCGTACAACTCTGGCGTTCTCGGCTTTGGTCATCTTCTTCAGCAAGACCGATGGGTCCTGATAGTCGATTGACCCCTCCTTGAGCGCCTTGGTAATAAGGGCGGAGAAACTCTCGTTGCCGCTCTTGCACTCAGCCGGGTCGATGTCGGGCGTTTCGCCTTCGGCCAGTTTGGCGACCATTCTCTTCTCCAGGGTATAGCTGAGCTGCGCTTCCTGGATTGGCGAAGAGGTCAGGTACCAGTACCGGACGGGACGGACTTCCCCGAATAGTGACCGATGGATGTCGGCGGTGTTGACGCGGCGGATCCTCCCCTCTCCCTGTTCGGCCAACCTGGTGTTGTCGGTATAACTGAACCACACCAGATTGTTGAACTGCGAGAGATTGAGTCCGGTCGCGACACGGTGAAATGAGACGATGAGTACCTGGGACGTGGCTTCTTCGAACCACTTGACCAGGTCTTTTGGCGATACGGAATCGGGAAGAATCTCGACGGTTACTCCCGGGACGTTTCGGTAAATAATCCCCTTCAACGGCCCGCGCATGTCGATTTTCTGCGTGTTGCCGACATATACCAGCAACCGCTCTCCACATCCCTGTACCTCTTTTACGATTTCGACCAGCTCCTCCTCCTTTGCCAGAAGTTCGGTAACCGGTCTCCTGTACAGAGTGCCGAGCTTGTAGCCCCGCAAGCATATTTCGTCGTCAGCGTGCCGGAAGGTATCACTCACCCTCAGGAACGCCTGCGTCTTGACGCTTGCGGCAGCCAGTCTGTCCTCGTCGGACAGGTCGGCGTCGTCGATGATTTTCTCAATGACCCGCATGCAGTCCTCAACTTCAGGATGCGGGTCGCACTTGATTACCTCCCGTTCTACTGGAGGAAGATCGTCGAAGTCTTCGCTGTCGACGTTAATGAAGTTCGTGAGCGTGTAGATAAGGGCTGCCGGTGAGATTCCCGCGGTATCGTATGTCTGAACCCGTTCGGATTCACGATGGCGGTTCTTCTCGTCGGATTTTCTCACCTCTTTGAACGCTCCGTACTGCGCCTGGAAGTCCGTTGTGGATTTCCTGTCCCATCCTGCCTCCCTCATCTGCAGCGGGTTTATTCCCCACAACAGGTTGTAGAGGCTTTTCGCCATACCGTTCGTCACGGTGGCCGTCATGGCAAGCACCCGCTTGGCTGAAGCAGCCAGACGGATGAACGCGGCTCCCTGATTCGACATCAGGTTCGCGGCGTTATGGGCTTCGTCGAACACGACGAGGTCGAATGGAATCCGCTTCAGATAGCGGATGTATGGCAGCTGTTTACTGTGCGACCTTGCCTCGACCGATGTTCCGTTCCTTTCGATGTCGGCGATCCACGTCTTGAATCTGACGCGGGGACGCTTGTTCTCGGGAATGTAGGTGAAGACAGGTTCGCCGCAGAGAGGGCAATGAGCCTTTTCTCCGCGCTTAACCTTGTCCAATTCGGTAAAGCAGTTGGTGCAGGCCTGGGTGAGCTTGATTCCCTCCTTTGTCCGCACGTTCCGGAGCTTCGTGACTGGCACGAAATCCGGGTGCATCCGCAGGCGGGTGTAGCTGATGAGGTAGAGTCCTTTCGGACGGGTTGCCGCAAGTTCCCGCAGCCGTTGCCAGGAGTCGATGACGTGGACGTCGAAGCCCTCGTTCTCGTATTCCTGGACCATTTGCGGGACCAGGTGCGGTTCCGTCGCCATGATGGTGCGCTTGGCGCCGGTGATGTACTTGACCGCTTTCGCCAGCCAAGTCTTCCCCGTCCCGGTGTTTGCCCTGATGCCGATTCCCTTCCGGCCGGATGCATACGCCTTCATCACCGCCTTTACCGCTTCGCGTTGCGGAGCTTTCAGGCCGATGTCCTTCAGTTCGTCTGCCAGGTATTCTTCGTCCTGGCCGATTTCGTGGAGGGGTTGGTACATCCGGGTAAGTTTTCGGAGGAGTATCGTGGACAGGTGGGAATTCAGCTCGAAATAGTCAAAGCCGCGGTCTTTTGCGGTTTTCACTATCCCCGTCCCGTCCATCAGGAAGGTCTCGATGGTGGGTTTGTAGACGAGAGTCTGGGTTTTTGTTCCCGATTCTTCGTCGTAGCTATCGTAGGTTTCAGCCTTGGTGGTCACCATGTACTTCGCCAGGAAGTGCTCACCGTTGATGGTGACACTTTCAATCTGCGAGTTCATTGCAGCCAACTGGACGGCGTGTGCTGTCCTCAACGTTGAGACCGGCTGGATTGACGTGTCATAACTGGACGGGTATTCCCTGCCCAGGATAGTCTTCGCCGCCTTGTCCAGTCTCTCCTCGCATTCCAGATACAGCACGGAGATGTCCTTGCTCTGGAGCAGGGGCCGGGCATCGTTGGTGCGAGCATTTACGGTGAGGGACAGTGGATTTTCCCGATAGGACTTAATCGGGTCGTCCTGAGTGTCGTCCAAGTTGTCGTAGAATTTCTCGTACCGGCTTCGGTACGGGTTTTGTTGGTTGTTCTTCTGTCTGGTCAGGAAGACTACGACCTGTTTGAAAGCGTCGTATTCCTCGGACTTGTAGGCGTAACAGAACTTGAAATTCCCCCGCAGTTTTTCAATCATTTCCCCCTTCAGTTCGTACTGAGGGATGATCAGGACCATGACACCGTTGCGCGAAAGCATTGGTATGGCCTTGTCTACCCACTGTACGAGCTCCCCGGTGTTCCTGTTGTAGGGAGGGTTGAGGAGGATGATGTCGAGATTGCCGGAGGTGGTTGTGTCGAAGTATGAGGCGCAGATTTTCTGGTCGGCACCTCGTATCTTGTCGTATCGTGTCTCATCGAGTTCCACGGCATAGGAAACCACAATCGCGTTTTTCGCGGTCGATTCCTTTGCGGCCTTTCTGGCATAACGAACGATGCTGCCCAGGAAGGTCCCTTCGCCGGCGCACGGATCGAAGATGCTGATCCGCTTTTCGTCTACGCTCCGGTTGTTCCAGCCGTAGTTGAACTCGATGGTCTTTTTGACCATTTCCGCGTCTGCCGGGAACGTGGGATAGTATCCCTTGGATAATTCATTCCCTTTGGTGCGTGAAAAGGTATTGATGGTGGATGTTATTTCCACTGTCTGCTCCTTTCATACGAAAGGGGCAGACGGATGACGGACCCCTGGCCGGGGGTTGTGGTGTTCATAGCCGCCTGCCCCGGTGGGGATTACAGATAGGTATCTTTCTCGTCCAACGCGTCTTCGTCTGGAACAGATTCAGTTCCATCCAACTCCGCAGCGCCCAGTGTCAGAGCCGCGGTTGAAGCCGGGAACCTGAAGGCGCCAGTCTCGACGCGTTCGGCCACTTGCCTCTCGATGTTTGCCGCCAGCCGATAACACTTCTTCGTGCCGACGGCCGGAGGGATTTCTTCAGTCACTACGTCGAACAGCTCCTCGTACCATTCCCGGTGGACGAATTTCGTCTGGTCGAGGATCCGGGAGAAGATGCCGAAGCATTCCTCCTTGCTGTCGCCCAGCAGGTAGTCCTTTGTGGACGGCAAAACGTAGATTGCTGAATAGCCGTTTGGGAGATTGGGGATAATCCGGTACAGTCCCTCGGGTCGTACTGCCCGCAGGGTGGCTATTTCCGGAATCTTCAGGGTTGTTCCGTCTTCCGTCAGGAGCTGACCGAAAGCCCGGACTTCCTGCGTGGGACCGTAGGCAGTCAGGAAAACTACATCCCGGAGCCTGCGGTATATCAGGTTCGAAAGGAAAATCGTGGCCGTAGCCTTTTTCCCCTCGAGAGAGATTGTCTGTGGCATCGGTCCCTCCTTAGTACAATGCTGCAGCTAAGAGGGAGACGAAAAGCAGGAATGAGCCGAATACGGTCCCGCAGAGGATTCGTTTGCAACTGATATCCTGCAGGATTTCGGCGTATCTGTTGTTGGTCATGTCTGTCTCCTTTTGCTGGAATTGCCAACAAGGAGACAAACTACTCCCCCAGGGAGAAGTGTTGTCTCCCTGTTGGGGTGTGGTGTAACGTTAGATGGTCAGGCGGCCAAGTTTGCTTCTCCCAGGTCGTATTCCTCAATCAGTTCGTTGATGTCGCAACCTGTTTCCAGGTGCCGCATCACGAAGGCAACCGATTCTGCGATGACGTTCAGGCAGGTGTTGGGCCCCAGGTGGCACCCGATGCCTGACAGCGCTTTCACGGCATCATGAGGATCGAGACCGGAACGAAGACCGTACGACATGAGTCTTGCGACTCCATCGGCCATTGCGGAACCGCAGCCTCCTGCTTTGCCGAACCGCACGAAAATTTCCATCGGTTCGCCCGAAGTAAACAGCGTGACGGTCGTAAATATTTTGCCGCAGTTGGATCGCCTGGCGATGGTGAAGCCTGGCGCCGAGTGCGGTCTGTCCAATTTAGGAGTCATTTCTATTTCCTCCTTACGCATATTCGTGTATTATTGGAGCATGTTAAGTTCAAAGGAATTACTGGCTGAAAAAAAACTCCTGATTGCGATATACTCCGATGAAGTCTTCCACGGAAATACCATCAGGCAGGAAACTCCTCAGTGTTGCGGAAGCCCCATCAACCTCTACCGAGCGTCCGTCAAATTCCGGAACATCTCATTAGGTTCCAAGACCTTCACTCTGCTTGAACCTCGTTGCCCTTTATGCGGCAAAAGGGTCCATGCAAAATTCAGCATCATCAACTAGAAGTAAATCCTTTCTATCCTTCTCTTCAGGACAGCGGCTTCTTCTGACGTAATCATGTCTTCGTGCTCCAAGTTCCCAATCACCTCGAGAACCCGGGATTTGGGTATCGAGTCTGCCATTTCGTGCATCCTTTGCTGAATGTCCCTGTCGTGGCAGAGATCCGTCAAGAAAACCGCTATTAACTTTCGCTCCTTGGAATTGTATTTTCCCATCGTCCGCGACTCCTTTCTGTGATGAAGGGGGCGGACGCACCCCTGACAGGGCGTGTTGTTCCGCCCCGTTGGGGTTAATATTCTCTTTTCGATGAGCCCTTTGGTTGCCAGGGCTAAAGCTCATGAGCCCATGAAGGAAAAATCCCCTTGGACTCATTCCCAGTGGGTTCAAGCTGC
>CALABV010000112.1 GCA_937886325.1 uncultured Geobacter sp. | reverse complement strand
TCTAACGGTGCTGAGGCACCAGCGGCTTGACCGCTGTTGCCGATGGTTATACCTTCTGTCCTCGTTTTAAGGGGGAAAGTATGTGCTTCTTTCATAAGTGGTCAAAATGGAAAACCTATGTTCTGGATATGTCAAAGTACCGGATAGCAAATCAGGAACGCCAATTCAGATCCTGTTTTATATGCGGGAAGAAGGAAGATATTTTTATAAAGAACTGCTAGATCTGGATTGGTGTACTAACCCTCGCCATTCTATGTATTCATGTCCTTTTGGGGAAACAGATATCAAATTGTCTTTGATAATTACGAGATAATGACTTTCTAACGCATCTAATATGGCTTTTCGTTCTTTTGGTTCAGGCACAACTGGCGAAGTAAATGTATCATATTGAGGTATGGAAATAGGAGATTCATAAGAAGCAAGCCAATCTAGCGTAAGTTGTGTTTTCGGGACTAAAAAATAATTCAGATAACTGTATTCCCAAAAGTATGCCCTTGCTCTTTCTGAGTTATATAACGATTTAAGTGTTTCTAAATCGTTTTCTTGAATATGAGATGGTAAGTCGGCCGATTGAGGTTCTGGTGAAGTGTTGTTTTTGACCGGCTTGTCTGTTTGTATTTTTTCGAGTTGAGGGGTAGACACTTCCCCACCACCGGGCAAACGAAGAGTAACGATACGTGTTATGAACTCCTTTATTTCTTCTCTGAACATTTTAAAGAAGATAATGACGATGATTCCGACGATGACTTGTGTTGAGAGAAACACCCTTAGATATTCGAGTGCAAGGCGAAACCATTCCATTTATTACCTCCTATTCTTTGGGGTATAACGATCTTATTGATCGGTTTCCGTATACAAGTAACCTGCTACGTATATAGGTAATTTGCTACCTATATACGGAACCCTATGGTTCCACATATAGGTAACTTTTCCACGTGATTCAGATTACTAACAGAAGCAACACAGCCTGCCCCTTCCAGCCTCATTCCCTCACTATCCTCTCAACCAGTTCGGAATTGCTCCGTATCGCGCCGTACACAACCCTCCAGAGCCGTTCTTCCGGGCACCACCTCCCACCGGCGGCCCTCAGAGCCTCCCGAAGAGCCTTTTCGGTGTAACGGACACCGACCGCGACAAGGTCGTTGTCTCGATACCGGGAAGAAGACCGGCACGGCCTTTCCTCGACAACAAGCTCCACCGTCTTCAGCTTGATCCCGCGTTTCTCATCGTACCGGTAACGGACGCAGACCAGCGATGTGCCGTATTTCTCGACCAGCCTCAAAGTTCCCTTTTGCCCAGGCTTCAGGTGGGCATAGGATTTCATATCCCTGAGCACGACACCCCCATTCCGGAAAGACAAGAGCCGCTCCCCTCGGCGTACCACCGACGAAAACGGCTCTTCCCTACCTCCACGACTCCGGCTGCGCATCTCACTGCTTTCCTCCGGAACAGCTTTTCATCAACCACCATAAGCAGAAATTTAGTACCGTATCATCATGAGATATGTCAATATTTCTAATGTGCGCCACTATCTCCTTCCCCTACCTTCCGCGCCGATCTCTTTCTTTTTCAACTCTTTCAACTTTCTTCTCGGAACGAAAAAAGGTTGGACTAACCGGGGCATTTGTGAGATTTACGCAACCCGGCGCCTACTCCGCACCTTCGGCCTGTCTCACTTCCAGGTCCACTATCCGATAAAACTCTTCTTTCCCGTACTTTTCCTTCCAGGGTGAATGTCCGCATCGATCGATCACATACCATCTCAAATCGGCAACCGCCCCCTGCAGCGGCTCCACCACCCCTTCAACAGGTGTCGTATCGTTCTTTCCATGGAGAATCCTGAGCGGGCACCGGATCTTCCCGGCGATTTTCCTGAAAAAGCCTTCCTCTCTCATGCGGAAGGCTTCCGTCATCACCTGCCGGAATTGCTTCCCGTTGATGGAGACCATGTTTTCGCTGCCCTCATCCGTCATCTCGATGCAGTAATTGTCCCCCTTTTCGGCCAGCTCCCCCAGGCGGGAGAGATACCGGTCACTGTTTTCGGAAGGCCGTTTCAACAATTCGACTATTTCCAGGTACTCCGATTGCTCTTCCACGGACAGGGCTGCGAGCCGCCTTCGCTTCAGCTCCGGCAGGTATGCCGCATCAAAGGCGCCGGCGCCGATCAGGAACGCGATTCCGACCACCTCCGGATGTCTGTACGCCATGAGATACACCAGCCATGCGCCCCAGGAATGCCCCAGCAGGAACACCCTGTCCGTGCACTTCTCCCGTATCAGCCGATACAACTCCTCCACCTGACCCCATACGCTGTTTTCCGTCTGAAACGGCTCGAGCACGGAGCGAGTCTCCGACAGCTTTCTCGCAAGGGAAGAGACGCTTCCCGGAGCTCCGGGCCCGCCATGCACAACCACGTACTTACCGGGACCTTCTCCGTATTTCCTGAAATTCATGTCTTTCTCCGAGGAATTTAGGGGAATAAATGCCTTTTTCCGATTCCTTTTCTTCCGGGTCGGCTACCGTATCACGGGAACTTCCAGCAGCGGCGAAGGATTGCCGGAGTTCCTGTCCTGGCACTCACTGGTAAGGTAAAGGTTCTTGCCGTCAGGGCCATAGCAGATCGATTCCCCCTGCACCCGCTCGGGCATCCCGATACGGCGCGGAGGTCGGGAGAAGCCCTGCTCCCAGGTCTCGTCAGGCCCGCGGACGAACTCGAACGCATCGCCGTAGGTCAGCACAACGGCGCGCAGACCGTCGGGAGAGATGTCCATGGCCGTCGCAAGAGGGACGTCGAGGGTCGCAACAGCCTTGGCCACCAAGGGAGTCGATGTTTCCCGCTCCGGCCACGGCAAGGCAAAGACAGTGCATTTGCTTCCATAGACCTTGGATACCAGGTAGATAGTGCGGCTCATCGGGTCAATCGCCACCGATTCGCAGTTGTGAGGGCCGTCCTCGTACCGGAAATGAATGGTCTGAACAGGGGCGACGGATAGCGCCACACCTCTCTTGCCGGCATCAAGTTTCGGTTCGGGAACGATATACAGGGTGTAGTCTCTTCCTTTGGCCCTGTTATCTCCGACATCGGCGACCAGCAGGAAATTGCAGCCTCCGTACGAGAAGGACGCCATATCCTCCCAGTCGCGGTTACGGGCATCTGCAACGGTAACAACGGCGAGATCCGCGCCGTTCCGGTCGAAGGCATACAGCTGCGGCGTGCCTCCGCTGTCGTTGTGCGTCCAGAAAACACCCTCGTTGGCTCTCCCGCAGGCGAGTCCGCTGCTTTCGTCAATCGCCCTGTTGGCCAGCTCCCCTATTTTCCTGCCCTCGCCATAGGCAATTTCATGTTCTGCCGCACGGGTCACGGATACCTGAAGCAGCAGAGCCATAACCGCGGTGATCATAACCTGCCGACGTACAATTCTCACGAGAATTCCTTTCCGCCTCCTCCGCGCAATCCGCAGAAGAGGCCTTTGTGCAAGAATCTTCCTCAATCGCGGCTGAATGTTTCATCGGCGATATCCTTCCAGGTCCGGTGTCTCAGCCGCCTCACCTCCCGGCACCGTATCGATTCCTCTGCCCATTCCGCGCATGACGGACCTGCCTCCCTGTCGAAGTACGGATGTAGTACCGTACCGTCACGAAACCTGTCAATATTTCTAATATGGGGAAGCATGCCATTCACGACGCACAGCATGTGTCCACTGCTGTCCCTTCTGGAATACGGTCGCTTTCTATGGTAGTATCGCGTTCCGGAAGCGGATTTTCCGTACCGGCAGCGACACTCCAGAACAAGAGGTATCGAAACCCATGAACAGACGCCTTCCCGCGGAATGGGAAGAGCAGGACGGCGTCCTGCTCGCCTGGCCCCACGAAGAGACCGACTGGCGCTCCTGCCTGGACGAAGTGGAGCCAGTCTTCCTGACGATCGTCGAGACCGTGAGCCGCTTCGAGCGGGTGGTACTGGTTGCCCCGGATCGCGAAGCGATGGAGGCGAAGATCTACGGTAACGGGATCGACCTGGACCGCATCGAGATCTTCGAGATCGACTCCAACGACACCTGGGCCCGTGATTTCGGCCCCATCACCGTGCTGGACGGGGACAGGCCGCGCATCCTCGACTTCGGCTTCAACGGCTGGGGGCTGAAGTTCCCGGCCGACCTGGACAACCTGCTCACGCGGCGGCTCCATAAATCCGGAGCATTCGCGAAGACCCCGCTGGAAACCCTGGGGATGATCCTGGAGGGGGGGAGCATCGAAAGCGACGGCCGCGGCACGATCCTCACCACCGCGGAATGCCTGCTGGGGCCGAACCGCAACCCGCACCTCACGCGATCGGAAATCGAGGCGCTCCTCGGCGGATACCTGGGCGCGGATCGCTTTCTCTGGCTGCACAACGGTTTCCTGGAGGGTGACGACACCGACTCCCACGTGGACACCCTGGCCCGGCTCTGCCCCGACGACACGATTCTCCACGTTTCCTGCGACACCGAAAAGGACGCCCATTACGCATCGCTGCGGGCCATGGAGGAGGAGTTGAGGAATTTCAGGACACGGGCCGGACGGGAATACCGCCTGCTCCCCCTGCCCTGGCCCTCGCCCCGCCATGACGGAAGCGGAAACCGCCTGCCGGCGACATACGCGAACTACCTCGTCATCAACGGCGCGGTCCTGGCGCCCACCTACCGTGACAGGAACGACGCGGCGGCCCTGTCGGTGGTCCGCGAGGCTTTCCCCGGCAGGGAGGTGATCGGAATCGACTGCCTGCCCCTCATCCAGCAGCATGGATCGCTCCACTGCGTGACCATGCAGATACCCAAAGGAGTCTTAGCGTGAAAACCCTGAACGTAGCGCTCGTGCAGCAGTCCTGCGGCGAGGACAAGGCGGAGAACCTGGCGAAGAGCTGTGCCGCAATCCGCGCGGCAGCCGGCCGGGGCGCCGGCCTGGTGGTACTCCAGGAACTCCACGCCACCCCGTACTTCTGCCAGACCGAGGAAACGCGCTTTTTCGATCTGGCGGAACCGGTTCCGGGAACCTCCTGCGAGATTCTCGGGTCCGTGGCCCGCGACTGCGGGGTGGTGGTCGTCGCCTCCCTCTTCGAGCGGCGCGCGGCCGGCCTGTACCACAACACGGCCGTGGTGCTGGAGCGGGACGGAACGGTCGCGGGCAGGTACCGGAAGATGCATATCCCGGACGATCCCGGATTCTACGAGAAGTTCTACTTCACCCCCGGAGACCTGGGGTTTGTGCCAATCGCCACGTCGGTCGGCCGGCTCGGGGTGCTGGTCTGCTGGGACCAGTGGTATCCCGAAGCGGCGCGGCTCATGGCGCTGGCCGGGGCGGATGTGCTGATCTACCCCACCGCCATCGGCTGGGACCCCGCCGACTGCCCGGAGGAGCAGGACCGTCAGCTTGACGCCTGGATGACGATACAGCGCTCCCACGCCGTGGCCAACGGTATCCCGGTTGTCAGCGTGAACCGTGTCGGGTTCGAGCCGTCCCCCGATGCGTCGGCGAGCGGCATCCGCTTCTGGGGAAACAGCTTTGTCGCGGGCTGCCAGGGGGAGATCCTGGCCAGGGCGTCCGGTGAAGAGGAACAGAACCTGACCGCCTCCCTCGACCTCACCCGGGGCGAACAGGTGCGCCGCATCTGGCCGTTCCTCCGTGACCGGCGCATCGATTTCTACCAGGACCTGGAGAAGCGCTACCGGGATTAGACTTTGTACTTCATATCCCCCACCCTAGCCATCACCCGCCAGGAGGGAGGGGACTTTTTTTGAATTCCGAGTGCATCAGTCTTCTAACGCCGCTTTTCCACAAAACACCGTTTTGGCTGATTTCCTTGCAAATTACCGTTTGCGAGGCTATGATGCTTCACTCTCACTAAAACCTCTTCGGTTTTGGTACACTACCCATGAAAAGGAGTGGACATGAAAGTAATCGTAACCGAAAAGCTGGCCCGTGAAGGACTGCTGATCCTGGAGAAAGACCCGCGTGTGGAAGTGGATGTCAAGCTCGGGCTCAGTAAAGAGGAACTGATTGCGGCCATCGGCGAGTACGACGCCATCATCACCCGGAGCGCCACCAAGGTCGACCGGGATGTTCTTGAGGCCGGAAAGAATCTGAAGCTGGTGGCCCGGGCAGGGGTCGGCATCGACAGCGTGGACGTGCCGGTGGCAAGCGCCAAGGGGATTATCGTCCTCAACGCGCCTTTCGGCAACACCAACAGCGTCGCGGAGCACACCCTGGCGCTCCTGCTCTCCCTGTGCCGCAACATCCCCAAGGCAGACGCGAGCATCAAGAGAGGGGAATGGAACCGTTCCGCCTTTATGGGAAGCGAGTTGAAGGGAAAAGTCGCCGGCGTCGTCGGCCTCAGCAAGGTGGGCGGACGGGTCGTGTCCCGGCTGCAGGCCTTTGAATGCGAGGTCATCGGCTGCGACCCCTATGTCTCGGAAAAACGGGCCAAGGACCTGGGAATCCGCCTGGTTTCCATGGATGAAATCATCGCCACCGCCGACATCATCACCCTCCACGTCCCCAAGACCGAGGAAACCAAGAACCTCATCGGGGAAAAGGAATTCAGCCGGATGAAGGACGGTGTCATTATCATCAACACCGCCCGAGGCGGCATCATCAATGAAGAGGCCCTGCTCAACGCCCTGAACAGCGGCAAGGTGAAGGGGGCGGGTATCGACGTCTACAGCGAGGAACCCCCCAAGTCAGACGTCGTAAAGAACCTTATCGCCAACGAGCGCGTGGTTTCCGTGCCGCACCTGGGCGCATCCACCAACGAGGCCCAGGTAAACGTGGCCGTGGACGTGGCCCGCGAGGTGATTCGCTACCTGGACGGGCAACCGCTGGAAAACGCGGTCAACATTCCGCGCTTCGATCTGACCCTCATGGAGCAGATGCGGCCCTTCCTGAGCCTGGTGAACATCATGGGCGAGTTCGTTGTCCAGCTCCTGGACACCAATATGAACAAGGTCACATTCAGCTACCAGGGCGACATCGCCTCGCACTGCACCACCCCCATCACCGTCTGCGGCCTGGCGGCGCTCCTGAACCGCAAGGTCGAGCAGGACGTGAACATGGTGAATGCGAACCTGGTGGCTGAAAACATGGGGATTGCGGTGGAAGAGGTGAAGACGACCCAGTCGGGGTCGTTCTCCAACACGGTGACCATCACCATCGAGGGGCCCCACGAGAGGCGGTCCATCTCGGGCACCCACTTCGAGGGAACGCCGCGCATCGTGCAACTCCGTGACTACCAGGTGGATTTCGCCCCGGAAGAGAACATGATGCTGCTGACCTATCAGGACAGGCCGGGAATGATCGGAAAGATAGGGATGATCATGGGGGAACACGACATCAACATCGCTGCCATGAACCTGGGCAGACGCGAAAAGAAGGGCGAGGCGATGGTCATCCTCTCCCTGGACTCGCCGGTCCCCTCCAATGTCATAGAAGAGATCAAAAGAGCCACCGAAGCGACCCTGATCAAGGGATTGCACATGGCGACCGCACGGGAAAGCAAATAATATCAACAACCATTAGGGGCGGGAGCGGCGAACGTCGCTCCCGCCCCGGACTCCTCTCCTTCACTCCTTCTCTTCCAGCCTCCTCAGACAAGAAACCTCAGCGCCTGCCTCAACCATCTCCCGGATTGCCGCTTCCGCGTCACCCGGCGACAGGTCCACGCCGCGCACCGCGTCAATGAGCAGCGTAACCGCGAATCCCCTGCGCAGCGCGTCAAGAACGGTGTTTTTGACGCAGTAATCGGTTGCGAGGCCGCCGATATACATATGACGGACCCCTCTCTCCCGCAGGGATGCCTGGAAATCCTCGCCATTCTCCGTGACCGCCTCAAAGGAAGAGTACCCGTCCTGTGCCGGGTCCATCCCTTTGGAGATGATCACTGTGTCAACGGGAAGCCGCAGGTCGGGATGGAAACGGGCGCCATCCGTTTCCTGGACGCAGTGAACCGGCCAGACACCACCACCTGTGTTGAAATGGCCCGAATCCGACGGATGCCAGTCCCGGGACGCATACACCGGCAGACCCTTTCTCCGGAAAAGCTCACCATAGCGATTCAGGACCGGAACAACCCGGTCTCCTCCGGGAACCGCCAGATTCCATCCTGGACAGAAATCGTTCTGCACATCCACTATGACCAATGCCGAGCCTTTTTCCATCGTCTCCCCTTTCCTCCCGGCGTTATCACCGTAACGTCGTCCGGACGAGCCCGGCACACATCACACATACCCGCGCTGCACCTCTTCTATCAGCCGGCTTCGCAGTTCATGGAGCCCCCGGCTCATGGAAACCTTGTAGATATGGGGATTTTCCAGGCGAAGCACCCCCTCCGGAAGACGACGAAGCTGCTCTTGACACCGATCCGCCATCTCGTCCAGAGCAGGCGACGGAACGACTATTGTGCCGTCCTCCATGACGACCGACCGGATTTCCTCCAGCCGCGTTCCTTCGGGAATCGGCTTGTTGCGGGACGGATTCGTCGGATCATAGACCACGTCGCCGGGCCGGAGGGTCTCCTCCTCCCGGCACATGACGTCCATCAGGAATCTCCCCTCGTCGTTCACGACCCGCAGCAGCCGTTTCCGGTCGGGAACGGTGCTCTTGGAAATGTCGCTCGTCACCTTGAGCTTGGGCCTACCGTTGTAGCGGACCAGCTTGTAGACGCCGCCCAGCGCCCCTCCCCCATCGCCGTGGCAGGTGGCGAGCCGGGTGCCGACGCCGTAGATATCCACCCGCCCCCCGCCCTCACGCATGGAGCGGATGATGTATTCATCCAGTTCGTTCGAGGCGAGGATCTTCACCTCGGGAAACCCCGCTTCATCGAGCATGCGGCGGGCCTCGCGGCTCAGATAGGCGAGATCGCCCGAGTCCAGGCGCACCCCCAGCAGACGGTGTCCCTTGTCCCGCAGTTCGCGGGCCACGGTTATCGCATTGGGCATGCCGCTTTTGAGAGTATCGTAGGTGTCCACGAGCAGGACGCTGCTGTCGGGAAAGACATCGGCATAGGCGCGAAAGGCGGAGAGTTCATCGGGAAAGGCCATGATCCAGCTGTGGGCATGGGTTCCCTTCACCGGGATTCCGAACGTCTTTCCTGCCAGGACATTGCTGGTGCTGCGGGCGCCGCCGATATAGGCGCCGCGGACCTCGCTGAGCCCGCCGTCAGGGCCCTGGGCGCGACGCAGCCCGAACTCGATCACCTCTCCCCCCTCGGCCGCGATGGTAATCCGGGCCGCCTTGGTGGCAACCAGTGTCTGGAAGTTGATGATATTGAGCAGCGCCGTCTCCACCAGCTGCGCCTCTGCCAGGGACGCCTCGACAGAGACGAGCGGCTCGCGGGGAAACACCACCGTCCCTTCGGGCAGGGCAACAACCTTTCCCCGGAAGCGGAACCCTTTCAGGTACTGGAGAAAGGCCGGCTTGAAGATGTTGAGGCGTGCCAGATAGGCGAGATCGTCTTCGGTGAAACGGAGGTCGGAAAGGTACCGCAGCGCCGTATCAAGCCCGGCAAAGACCGCGTATCCCCCCTCAAACGGTGGCGTGCGGAAGAAGAGGTCGAACACCGCGGGCGAGTCGCACATTCCCTTTTCATGGTAACCTGCAAGCATGGTGAGTTGGTACAGGTCGGTGAGGAGGGCTGAGTAGGGCATGGCTTCTCTCCTTGTCGTATCCGATTTTCGGCACATCATTGTATATCACAGGATCCGCCCATTGAACAGTTCTTACCGCCGTGCGGGATTGCCCCTCCATTCACTGAAACCGCTTGCGTGCATGGATGTCTCGGGTGTATTTTCATGTGCGGAAGTACCGAAACAAACAGACAAAAAGGCGGGACGAGTGAAGATTGACACGGAATTCATCAAGCTGGACAGCTTTCTCAAGGCGGAGAGCCTCGCCTCCTCAGGTGGAGAGGCAAAGATGCTGATCATGGAAGGAATGGTGCGGGTAAACGGTGAAATCGAGACCCGCAGGGGAAGGAAGCTCTATCCCGGCGACCGGGTCGAGATAGCGGGAAAGGCGTATCCGGTGGAATGAAGCCGGTCCGGTTTCACGTCGGCCCGGAATCACAAAGACAACAAGGAGGAAGTATTCATGGATACGAAAGCACGGAAGGTATCCCATTCCAGCGTCGTCCTGGCCCAGATCATGCTGCCTGCGGACACCAACCCGGCGGGCAACGTACACGGCGGCACCATTATGAAGCTCATCGACAATGCCGCGCTGGTCGTTGCATCCCGGCATACCGGCAAAAATGCGGTCACCGCCTCCATCGACCGGCTTGATTTTCACTGCCCGGTATTCCTGGGCAATCTTGTCACTCTCAAGGCCAGCATCAACCGTGCCGGGAAAACTTCCATGGAGATCGGGGTACGGGTGGAAGCGGAAAACCTGATGACGGGAGAGGTGCGGCATACGGCGTCCGCCTACCTGACATTCGTTGCCCTGGACGCGGACGGACGGCCGACCCTGATTCCGGAACTGATAGCCGAAACAGACGAAGAAAGGAGACGTTTCTCCGACGCGGAGAAACGGTATCAGGTTCGAAGGGAAGCGAAAAAGAGTCCGAAGAAATAGCGCCGGCGAGGATCCGTTGCGGCGCGTCACAGCGATGCGCCTTCCTCGTTACTCCGCCCGGATGCCGGGCAGCGAGCGATAGACCGCCTCCAGCTCTTCGCCCCGCGCCAGCCAGGAGTGACATCGCACCGCCCGCGCCCTGACCCTTTGCGCCAGGTTCCGGCGGACTTCCGCGTCCTGCGCGAGCTTCTCAAGTTTTTCTGCGAAATCGGAGGCATCCCCGAATGCCGCATAGACTCCAGCATCCCCCAGGATCTCCCGGTTGACCGGGGTGTCGAACGCCAGCACCGGCAGCCCGCAGGCCATGTAGTTGAAGAGCTTGCCGTTTGCCTCGGTCCTGGAGATCTTCGGCGACAAGGCAATGTCTCCGGCCGACAAATAGCGGGGCGCATCACGGTAGTCGATCCTGCCGGTAAAGGTCATGCGGTCCCCGATGCCCGATTCATCGGCCATGCGCCGGTACCGCTCCTCGGGAAAGCCCATGACCAGAAAGTGGAGCGGGACTCCCCTCCCCTTCAGGATTTTCACCACCTCCAGCAGGATATCGATGCCCTGGTACCGGTTCAACACCCCGAGAAACACGGCCACCGTCGCGTCCGCCGGGATACCGAGCCTTTCCCGCGCCTCCCCGCCGCAACCGGGTGAGAACACGTCGGCATCCACGCCGTCCATGAGGGGCGACACCTTCCCGTCCGGAACGCCCCACCCCTCCCGCAACTCCCGCGCGGCCGGGCCGGAGCTGGCAATGATGCCGTCCGAGCCGGCGTTGACGAAACTCTCGAGACGATGGAACAGTCGATAGAGCAGCGCCCCCCTTCGCACGAATCCGTGGTCGACGATCTCGCTGGTCATGCTCCCCTGGCAATCGAATATCAAAGGGATCCTGAGCAATTTTTTCAGGAAGATTCCGAGAAAGGCGCCCTCGTGGAGGTGCGCATGGATCAGGTGGGGCCGGAAGCGGCGGGCAACAGCGGCTGCCTTGAAGAACAGGAGGATGTCGAGATAGGGTTTGTGCCAGGAGGGGCCGGCGGACAGCTTCCGGTACCAGGGGACCGGCGGGATGCGGCAGGTGGGGATGCCGGCCGGGTCCTTCCCCAGATGGTAGGTCACGACCCTGATGTCGTGCCCTCGCGCCAGCAGGGTCCTGGCCTCCTCCAGAATCCTCACGTGACACCCCCGGTCCGCGAAGAAGGGAGTGGGGGCAATCATCAGGATACGGAGCTTTTCGTCAGCCAAGATTGATCTTTTCCTTCACCACGTAGATCGGTTTCCCCTGGGCCTCATAGTAGGTGCGGGCGTTCAGTTCCCCCAGAAGGCCGAGCACGATGAACTGCACCCCCATGAACAGGAGGAGGGCGGTGAGGAGGAGAAGGGGATTGCGGTTCATGCTGGTGTGCTGGAAGAACTTCATGTAGATCGTCAGGCCTCCGCTCAGGAGCGAAGCCGCCAGGGTGTAGACGCCGAGCCTGCCGAAAAGCTGGATGGGCCGGGTGGAGTAGTTGAGGAGGAATTTCACCGTGAGCAGGTCGAGGATCACCCGCAGGGTGCGGAAGATGCCGTACTTGCTCTTGCCGTGAAGCCGCGGACGGTGGTTTACGGCAAGCTCCGTCACCCGCGCCCCCACCTGGGAGACGAGGGCGGGCACGAAGCGGTGCATCTCGCCGTAGAGGTTGATCCCGTCCAGAACCTCGCGGCGGTACGCCTTCAGGGTACAGCCGTAGTCGTGGAGCCGGATGCCGGTCATGCCGGAGATGAAGCGGTTGGCCAGGATGGAGGGCAGTATCCGGTTGAGGAAGGCGTCCTTTCTGTCCCTGCGCCATCCCGACACCACGTCGTATCCCTCGTCAATTTTCGACAGGAGCCGCGGGATATCGGCCGGATCGTTCTGCAGGTCGCCGTCCATGGGAATCACGACTCTGCCGGACGCCGCATCGAAACCGGCGGCCATGGCCGCGGTCTGACCGAAATTCCGCCGGAACCGGATCACCTTGACCCGGTCATCCGCCGCTGCAATCTCCCGCAGATTACGGAACGACCCGTCCGTTGATCCGTCGTCCACCAGGATCAGCTCGAAGTCAATCCCGGTCCCGTCGAGGGCGGCCGTCACCTCGCGGTGAATGCCGTGAATATTTTCCTCCTCGTTGTAGACGGGAACTACGATGCTCAGATCCACTCACTACCACCTTTCACAGAAATCATGATTCAGCAAAACCTTTTACCCGCTTCACGGTCACCTCGCCGTGGGGCGGTATCCGCTTCGCAATGCCGAAAGCGATCAACCCCCAGACAACCCCGGCGCCGTAGCACAGATGCAGGGCGGGAAAGACAACCGGAAGAAGGAGGGCCGGCGCTGTTTTCCCGCCGCGGAGCCCGGCAATAAACGCGAAGAGGAGCGCCATCCCTAGGTAGCATAAAAGGGGCAGATAGTAAACAGGCTTGCCCAGCAGGGGAAGGGACAGCAGGTAGAGGAGAAAGGCGGACGGGACGAAGTTCGCGAGGCCGCAGCCCCCGCCCAGCAGGATCTGCTGGGCACGACCCCGTCCATACCCGAAAAGCTGGCGGAAAAAGGCCCGGAAGCCCGGCCGCTGGCTGCGCATCACCGCCAGGTCCGGGTCATGGAACAGCTTCAGCCCCTTCCGCGCCAGCCTTACCAGCAGTTCGTTCTCTTCATTGGGATAGAGCCGCCTGTCAAAGCCTCCCGCCTCCCGGAACACCGTTGCGGAGATACTGAGATTGCAGAGGATCAGCTCATGGTCGCCGGTCTCTCGAAGCGCGCCGAAGCGCCGGTACCGGTTCCGGACCGCACCACCGCCGAATGGAGACGCCAGGGCCAGCCCGAATGCCTGCTGCAGGGGGGAATCGTCTTCCGGGGTAAGGGAAGGCCCTCCCACGGCAACAATGTATCTTTTTTCGTAGCAGGCGGCCGCACGACGCAGAAAATCCGGCGCAACCAGGGAATCGTCATCCAGGAAATAGAGGTATTCACCCTTCGCCTCCCCGGCGGCCAGGTTGCGCTGGAGGCTCGGGCATCTGCCCTCGGCGACAAGCACCTCGAAATCCTCCGCGGGATAATCGACACGACGCAGGGCTTCGAGTGCCCGCACCGCGCCGCCCGGCTTGACCGGGATGATGATGGAAAATGTCGCCTGCGTCATGTACATGCTCCAACGCCGGTCAGGAGGTTTGAAGCGCCGAAGCCTTTTCCTTTCCCGTTCCAGAAGGATGGATGTCGGGAAAGTCCCCTTCCCGAAGCATGCCTTCCTTAATGATGTAGGTATGCTGGGCATGGCGCACCACTTCCCGGTCATGGCTGATGATAAGGGTCGTCGGGCACGGGGTCATCCCTTTCAGGTTATGCATCAGCATACCGACGGTGGCCGAATCGATGTGGTTGGACGGCTCGTCGAGGATAAGGAGCTTCGGCCTGCGCAACAGGGCGCGGGCAATGGAAATGCGTTGCCGCTGCCCGCCGGAAAGGAGCACTCCGTTGTCACCCACCAGAGTCTCGTAACCGTCGGGAAGGTCCCGGATGAAATCATCGGCGGTTGCCAGCCGGGCGGCATGGATCACCTGCTCCAGGTCGACCTCCGGGCTGCCGTAGGTGATGTTCTGCAGAATGGTGCCGTCGAACATCATCGGATCCTGGGTCACAACCCCCATCTGACGGCGCAGATGGACCATGTCCAGCCTGGTGAACGGATGTCCGTCCGCGAAGAGGGCGCCTTCCTGGGGGAGGTAGAAACCGAGGATGAGGTAGGTGAGCGTGCTCTTGCCCGCTCCGTTGCCGCCGATCACCGCCACGATCTCGCCGGGGCTGATTTCAAGATTGATGTTCTTCAGTATCTGCCGTTCGCCATAGGTAAAACTCACATCGCTGATACCTATTCTTCCTTCGAAATCAATCTTTTTCTTCCCGGTATAGGGTGTCGTATCCGTCTCCCGCAGGAGCCCGTACAGCGTGTTCAATGACTCGGCGCCCTCGATAATCTGGGGAACGACATCAAAGGTGGCGTTCAGGTGATCCCGCATCAGTCCCACCGTCACGTAGAAGGAAAGCAGCGCGCCGATGGTCATGGTTCCGGAGCTCACTGCGCTCCCTCCGACAATCAGGATAATCACCCCCATGGAAGCCAGGACGAGGTTGTTTCCACGGGAGTACAGCGTCTGCAGCCAGGCCATGGCACTGCTCGAACGGCATTCGTCCCGCAGGTACTCCAGCTGCCTTTTCATTTCGTAGTCTTCGGAAGCCTGGATCCGGGTGAAATCCATCTTCTGCAGGATGAACAGCACACCCTTGCTGAAGGTCTCAAAGCTCTGGTGGCTCACCTTCACCGATCTCTTCACCCGTTTGCCGATAGTCCTGCTGAAAAAGAAGGTGGGGGGGAACAGGCAGAACAGTATCAGGAACAGGAACCAGTTATAGACGGCCAGCACAACGCTGAGGGCCGTACACACGAGAAATGTCGGCAGGACCTGACCTATCAGGGCATTGCTCATCATGTCGAGACGGCGCGTATCCTGCACAACGATCGAATGAAGCCTGCTCCGGTCCACCTTGCCGTAGTAGGATCGGGAAAAGGCATAGAATTTCTTCAGAAGTTCCATGCGGAACAGCTGGATCGATTCCTTGGTTATCTTGAGAATGATGTACCTGACCAGCAGACCCAGGCAGATATTCGCGGCATAGAGCAGGAAAACGGCAATCCCCACCAGTATCAGTAGCGACACCTTCCTGCCGGGAATGAGCACGTCAAATCCGTACCGGACCAGCAGGAGAATGGGGAAGAGCGCCGCCGATTGCGCAAGGGAGCCCATGATGCCGAAAAAAAGCAGATGGTAGGAACCTTTGTATAATCGGCAGTAATATCGCCAGGCCGGCCAGTTCATGAAGTACTCACCATTGTTTCGGAAATCCTTCTTCGTTCCGCGACACCCTCGGATGCCGCCATGGAAAATATCGTAGTCGCGGGTCTTGCGACAGTAAAGGGCGCATCGCCGTTCCGGAAACCTCCCCTCACCCTCCCCCGTAGCTGTGCAGACCGGGAAGGAGAAGGTTCACCCCGAGGTAACAGAAAACCGTGGCGCAGAAACCGACGATGGAAAGGATCGCGGCCCGCCTGCCGGCCCACCCCCGCGTCAGCCGGGCATGGAGGAATGCGGCGTAAATGAACCAGACAATCAGGGACCAGGTCTCCTTGGGATCCCAGCTCCAGTAAGAGCCCCAGGCGTAGTTGGCCCAGACGGCGCCGGTAATAATCCCGAGGGTCAGGAGCGGGAACCCGATCAGGATTGCCTGGTAATTGATCCTGTCCAGCACCTCGGCGGGAGGGGAAAGGGAAAGAATCCCGTCCGCCGTGTCAGCGCCGCCGGCGCGGCCGTCACGGGTTCCCTTCCGGGACCTTACAAGGTACATGACCGAAACCGCGGCGCCCACCGCGAATCCCGCGTACCCGAGGAAGCAGGTTACCACATGGTAGAGGAGCCAGTCGCTCTGCAATGCGGGAACCAGCGCCTGGATTCCGGCGGGGATGGAGAAATTTCCGAGCGCTTCGCTTCCCATGAGCGACCCGGCGGAACGCACCAGGGGAGCGCCGTACTGGGCAAAGGCCATTGTAAGAAAGGCCACGGGAAGGACGAAAGCGCCCACGGATCGATATCTGTATCTGACCTCGAACAGCCCGTAGAGCAGCACTACCGTCCAGGCGAAAAACACTAACGACTCATAGAGATTGGACAGGGGAACATGACCGTACCCCATCTCGTAAGACGCCTTCCAGCGCAAGCCTATGGCCGCGGTGTGGAGAACAAAGCCGAAAAACGCCAGTGAGTCGGCAAGGATGCCGACCGGCCGTTTTCCGGTGACGAGATGGACGACGTACGACACCATGGCCAGAAAATAGCAGAGCGTCGTAGTGGTAAAAAACGTGACCGACAGCATGCCGGATTGTGTACCGGGCATTCGGTGTACCTCCGAATCAGGGTTTGCTGGTAGTATCCGCTCGTGAGGAAGCTTTTTTCAGCGCCTCCGCCACGTCGTCGAAGAACATGAGGAACGCCGACTGGTTCCTGTCTGAGCATCCGGCCATCACGACACGCTCTTTCCCAATCCGCATCCAGATTCGCCGGTGGGACATGAAAAAAGTCATGCCGAACCCGATCACCAGGAGGACGCATCCGCCCCAGACAACCGGGACCCCCGGATCCCTGGCGACCTGGAGCACGGTATTCCATGAGGAGACGCCCCCGTAGGAGAGCTGATACACGCCTCCCCGGTCTGCATTCACGTCCGGATGGTTTTTCATGAGGACGAACGATTCCGGACTGCCGTCAACAGGGAGGACCGCCACATGAACGGCAGGGCCGGAGTAGCGGGGAGCATGCCCCCTGACCTCGTCGACGGAGTCCATCACCACCACCTGGTCCCCGTTCGGGAGGGAGGCCTTTTCTCCAGCCCGCACGTCTACCCTGGTGGATACGCCGGTTTTCCTGTCACGGACGGAAAAGAGGAAAGCCGCGGCGTTGTACCCGGACTGGTAGAAGGTGATCCCGCGGTAGGTGAGGGGATGGTTCACCAGGACCGGTTTTCTCTCGATCACCGTTTTTCCGCCATCCACGATGCTCAGGACGCTCCTGTATTCTTTGGGGGCGCCGGTATCGTAATAGGAGACGGAGAATTCTTCGCACCGGACCGTGAACCCCAGGTCGATGGGCTCTCCGGAACGACTGGCGGCAGTCGAGGTCGCTCCCTTTTCCTCTATCTCCACGAACGCCTTGGTGAAACCGAGCAGGGAGCCGATCACGACACCCGTGAGAATGACGACAATGCCGGCATGGAGCGCATGGACGCCGAAACGGGCGAGAGGCTGCTTCCGCGCAAAGAGATGGATTTCTTCTCCCGACCTGGTGACACGCGGCGCGGTAAAATCTCTTCGCAGGAGGTCGGATGCCGCGCTCTCCACCTCTTTCACCCCACGTTCGGCAGCCCACGCCCGGACGTACGGCAGGGAACTCTCCAGGTCATCATCGAGAACGGTTACCGGCGAAGCGATCATGCGCCAGTCCCGGCGGACCCGGCGGAGGGAACAGGCGATAATGTTCACCGTCAGGAGGCCGAGGAGGAGGTAAAACCACCAGGAATGATACATGTCGTCGATGGTTAGTAAGTGGAAGAGGCGGGCAACCGTCTCACCGTACTTTTCCCCATAGACCTCCTGCGCGGCGTTCTGCGGGATCAGCGTCCCGACGATGGAAACCGCTGCCAGACCCATGAGGAGAAATATGGTGAGCCTGAGCGAGCAGAAAAATCTCCACAAGGTCATGACGATGCTGCTGGTTCCAGATTCCAAGGGCAGTCTCCCGGTTGCGGCGTTCGGATCCGTTCACCGGCCATCGCCGGTATCCCGTGAAAAAACGTGTTATTGTCATATCCGTGCTCTTTTCTGTCAAGGATATTCAGGCGCAGGCCCGTGAATGGGCCTGAAAAAGCCGCCGCCGGTCCCCATGAAGAATTCGCGGAGTTCCCATGCGCCGGCGGAAGGTGGAAGACGAATCCGGCGGTGCGGAATAAAGACGGTCATTTCAGCCACATCAACCTTTCAGGAGCTTTTTACCTTGAAAAAAAAGCCTTCTGATGCTACAAGTGCACAAGTTTTCATGGCTTTTGGCCGTCTTCGCCGTGCTGTTTTTCGCTTACAACCGCTGGAACGGGAGCGACGGCGTCGGAGTATTCCCGCTCGATGAATATTTCCGGAAGATAGGGGAGAAGTGATGGGCGTTGCCTTTCTTGACAGATTCTTCGGAACGATGTGTCTGCGGACGAAAATGCTCCTGCTGATGGCCGTACTGCTCATCGGTTTCCTGATAATCGCGCTTGCGGGGATTCAGACGCTCAATCGCGTCGGGATCGGGGGCGCCGGTTACCGCGGCATCGCCCTTCTTCATGAGAAACTGGACGCAAGCATCCGACTGAAAGCCGACATACTCCGCCTGCGCACGGAAGAGTTGCGCCTCGTGGCTGAAACCGACGGCGAGAAGATCCGCCAAAGGATCTCCGCCATCGAAAAACTGGTTCAAACCATTCCACCAGGGTTTTCTTCCCTCTCACACGATCCGTCACGGAAAAAAGACTCGCTCTCCGATGCAAGAAAGATATGGAGCGAGCTTTCAACAGTCCTTGAAAACGAAATGCTTCCCGCCGTGCGGCGAGGAGACAGGGGCCGCGCCGGGGAACTGGCGGGCGCCCGGACCGCACGCTATGAAAAGATTGTCGCGGAACTGGACGCCGCGGCGGACACACTGCGGACGGAAGCCGGCGCCGCTGAATCCGGTGCGACTGGATACGCCCGGAAAACCATTGTGATGGGAGCCGTCGTGGGAGGCGGCACCCTTCTGCTGGTGCTGCTGATCGCCTGGAGCATGCTGCACTCGGCCGCCCGGTCCGTGGCGAGTGAGGCCGCTTTCGCGCGCTCGGTGGTTGATGAGGGAAACCTTGCCGATCGACTCCCTGTTTCGAGCAAGGACGAGATAGGCGACCTGGCGGGTTCCCTG
>CALABV010000111.1 GCA_937886325.1 uncultured Geobacter sp. | reverse complement strand
CATCGAGCGGCGCATCGACGCGCTGATCGCCCGATGGGGCAACCTTGAGAAAAAACGGATGTTCGGCGGGGTCTGCTACCTGACGGGCGGGAATATCTGCTTCGGCATCTGGCGGGATGAGCTGATCGTCCGTACCGATCCGGCCACGGCCGGTGAGCTGCTGTCGCGGGACCACGTGCGCCCCTTCGACGTCACGGGCAGGCCCATGAAGGGATGGCTGATGGTGGCGGCCGGCGGGTGGCCCACCGACGACGACCTTGCCCCCTGGCTGGCCATGGGTCGCGAGTTCGCCTTGACCCTGCCGGAGAAGTAATTTTCTTTGCCGCCGCATAGCGGCCGATGACACTTCACTCAGTACGAGGCTGAATCCGACGGGTTCGGTACAGGAGGCTGCCCATGATTCAATCCTTTTCCGCTGGGACAATGCTGCGCCTGCTCTTGCTCTCCCTGTTGTCGGCCGTCCTTGTGATGGCTCCGGTTGCAACCGGCACAATTCACGCCGAGTCTGCCGGGTCCGGCCAAGAGGTCAGCGAAGATACTGATGACCGGATTGATGCGGTCCAGGGACTGGTCACGGGAACGGTTCAGCAGGTGGGATTCCGCGCCGCGATTTTCCGGCTGGCGATTCAGTACAACCTGGCCGGGTGGGATGAAAACCTTCCGGACGGTACGGTCCGATTCCTTCTCCAAGGTCCCCGTTCCCGCATCGACAAGGTCGTCGGGCTGATTCCGAGTGCGGATCCGAAGGGACGCGTCTCGGGAATATCAACGGAACATGTCCCGGTTTCGCCCGACCTCCGGGCTTTCACGGTCCGCGGTTGGACATCGAAGAGCCGCGGATACTCGAAACCGACAGACCTCGTCTTTACGCTCCGTTCTCCCGACACTCCGGTTTCCCGGAAGGAAGCTAACCGCACGTACCACGGGATTCTCAAGAGAGCGATGGGGACAGGCGCCTGAAAGCCGGATCGTTCATCCTGGATTCGGCAGTTGGAGGCATCCTTCGTTCGCTCCGATTGTCCGCTGCTACAGGGTCTTCCTGAACCGGTTCACGGCAAAGCCGAGGATGACGGCCCCGAGCAGCAACAGGGCGACGAACTGCTGCCAGAGCACCGCGATGCCCACGCCTTTCAGGAAGATGCCGCGGATGACCACCAGGTAGTAGCGGAGCGGGTTGAGGAAGGTGAGCCACTGCACCGTTTGCGGCATGTTCTCGATGGGGAATGCGAAGCCGGAGAGGAGCATGGCCGGAAAGATGAAGAAGAAGGCGCTCATCATGGCCTGCTGCTGGGTGCGGCTCACCGTGGAGATGAACAGGCCGAAGCCGAGGCTGCTCATGAGGAAGAGGGCCGTGGCCCCGAACAGGAGGGGGATGCTCCCCCGGATGGGGACGTGGAACCAGAAGGCGGCCACCAGGGTGATGAGGGCCACGTCGATGAAGCCGATGATGATGAACGGCACGGTCTTGCCCAGGATGAACTCGCCGCGCCTGATGGGGGTGACGATGATCTGCTCCATGGTGCCTATCTCCTTCTCCCGCACCACGGCCATGCTGGAGAGGAGCATGGTGATGATGAACACGATGTTGGCGATCACGGCAGGCACATAGAAGTTGCGGCTCTCCAGGTTCTCGTTGAACCAGGCCCGGCTCGCGGTCTCCACCCCGCCCACCCGGTACGCGGGGCCGAAGCCGCGGGCAGCCTGCTCCATCCTCACGCGTTCGCTGAAGCGTGCCGCAATCCGCCCTGCGTAGGTCAGGGCAATGCCCGCGGTGTTGGAGTCGGTTCCGTCCAGGATCATCTGCACCGGCGCATCCCGGTCGGAGCGCAGGTCCTCGCCGAAGCCCTTGTTCATGCGCAGCACGACCTTGACCGTGCCGCGATCCATGAGTTCGCCCACCCGCTGCTCGCCGTTGATGTATTCCACGATCCGGAAATAGCCGGACCCGGCGAAACGGGACGTCAGGTCGCGGCTCTCCGGGCTGTTGTCCAGGTCGTAGACTGCCGTCTTCACGTCCCGGACGTCGGTGTTGACCGCGTAGCCGAACACCACGGTCTGGAATATGGGGATGACGAAGATGATGAAGCGCATCCTGGGGTCGCGCAGCACCTGGATGAACTCTTTTCTCAGCATGGCCTTCAGACGTTCGAGCATGGAAACCCCGTTTTTACTCGATCCTTTTCCTGAACTTCCTCACCGACAACCCCAGCACCAGCACCGCGAACGCCACCAGCAGGGCGACCTCGCCGGCCATGACACCCAGCCCCACATCCTTGAGGTAGATGTCCCGCAGGATGGTGACGAAGTAGCGGGCTATTACGATGTGGGTGATGGCCCTGACCGCGGTCGGCATGGTGTCGATGGGGAAGATGAAGCCGGAGAGGAGGAAGGCCGGGAGCATGGTGGCCACCAGGGCCACCTGGCTGGCGACGAACTGGTTTTTGGTGACGATGCTGATCAGTATCCCCAGGGACAGGGCGCCCACCAGGAAGAGCATGGACAGGCCGAACAGGAGCGCCAGGCTGCCGCGCAGGGGGATGTCGAAGATGAATTCTCCCACCAGCACCGACAGGACGAGATCGATGATGCCGATGGTGAAGTAGGGGATGAGCTTGCCCAGTATCATTTCCCCGCCGGTGAGGGGGGTGGAGATGAGCTGCTCCATGGTGCCGGTCTCCCATTCGCGGGCAACCGTGAGGGAGGTGAGAAGGGCGGCGATGATCATCATGATGACCGCGATCAGGCCGGGGAAGATGTAGTTTCTCGACACCATGTCGGTGTTGAACCAGACGCGGGGCCGCACGTCCAGTGCCGGGAGGCGCGGTTCGCTTCCCGAGACCCGGCGTATCTGCTTCAGCACGATGTCGCGTGAGTAGCCGGCCACCGCGTTTTCCGCGTAGCCGAGGGCAAAGGTGGCCGTGTTGGGGTCGCTGCCGTCCAGAATGACCTGCACGGTGGTCTTGCGTCCCGCCTCGACGCTCCTCCCGAAATCCCGCGGCACCACCAGGGCGATGACGGCCTGCCGGCTATCGATGGCCCGCTCGATGTCGCGGTAGGTGTCCGTATGGCTCTGCAGGGAGAAGTAGCGGGAGCCGGTGAAGCGGCTCACCAGTTCCCGGCCGGCTGACGTTCCGCTCTGGTCCCAGACGATCAGCGGTACCCGGTCCACGTCCAGGGTGAGGGCGTAGCCGAACAGGAACAGCATAAGCATGGGGATGCCGATGCCCATGCCCAGGCTGCGCGGGTCGCGGATGACGTGGAGAAACTCTTTTTTGGCGACCGCTATGACGCGATAAGGTTTCATGGTCCGCCCCGGTTCATGGTGAAGACGGCAGGCGAAGTCGTCCTTCGTTCACTCCAACCGGCCTGCTTCTGCTGCTCCAGGCTCATTTCGCTACAGCCGATGAACTCACCCCGCGGGTTCGGACAGCATCGGCTGTTGA
>CALABV010000110.1 GCA_937886325.1 uncultured Geobacter sp. | reverse complement strand
CACATGCTCGCCCGTGCACTTGCACACTGCCATGATGCTCTCCTCTCCTGTGGTTGTGATGAACAGCATTAAAAAACCCGCACCAATACTGAGATCTTCATCAGTATCAACACGGGTTTCGGTGAGTCTGCCTGAAGCAGAGGTCGAAATAAGCGTCTGATAAATGAAAATTACTACGAGCGGGAGCGGATACTCCCCTGTAGAGGGAATGACGGCCCGGTACCCCATAGGGCCTGCATTCCTGCAAATTAAAACCTGTTTCTCTTTATATAACGCTTCGAAATGTATCGAAGTATATAACAATAGGTACTATGGCGCTATTTGCCACGATTCTCTTGCCTTTGAGATATCATAACCTCAAAATCTGCGTCAAGAGATTTTGATAAAACATTATCAAAAACAAAGAAAAAAACGCTCCTGCCGGTCATGCGCGAGTTGTCGGAAGGGTCAGTGCGCATGATGCCGTTCATGAATTCATAAAGCAGGTATCGCTTTGGATTGAATGCATTGGAGGTATGGAGTCAACGCAGCAAGCATTTTCTGCGGGCACTGCATAAAACCGTTTTTTACTTTTCAACGCAGACCGCTATATACCATAATAAACAACATTCGACAAGCGGGAATTTGCCTCGGAATGATAACAAATGGTTAATTTTGAAAGGATTTTATGCCCCCCGGCATTCCAGAAAAGACATGTATTTGATTCTGTAAATAGCAAATATTTAGTTATCCGATATCACTTCATAAGCAACGGATAAAAAATTACTGCACCCAAGACTGCCGATGCGCTATTCGTGCCGTGATTCATGGGCGGAATCGCTCGTCATGGAACCATTGGACGATTCGATCCAGGAATGAACGCCCGGCGGGCGAAAGCTCTCTTCCGCGTCTGTGGACGCAGTAGAAGTGCCTCGTTATGGCGAGACCTTTTACTGTCACGGGAAACAGTTCGCGCCGTTCACACTCATTTCTCACCGATAGTTCGGACAGAAATGAAACCCCTACCCCGCGACACACCGCCTGTTTTACCGCCTCGTTGCTTCCCAGACGGGCTGTAACGCGCAAACTCGCCGGATTAATCCCCGCATTCACAAGGGCGGAAACAACGGTTCCCTGCGTGCCCGAGCCCTCTTCCCGGAAGACAAACGACGCACCGGCGAGATCCTCAAGGGAAATTTCTCCCGTATCCTTCCAGGGATGGTCTGCATCGACAACAAGGATGATCTCATCACAGGTTATCTGATCGAATACGACCGCATCGTCACCGTACATGCTCCCGATAAAGCCAATCTCTATTTCATTGTTGTTCAGCCTGTCAAGAATCTCATGGCTGTCTCCCTGAACGACATGGACGGAAACGCCCGGATGCATTGCATGGTACAGGGGGAGGAAACGGGGAATCATGTATATGCCGGGGATGTTGCTCCCCCCGATCCGCAGGACCGCCTGCTCCAATCCCTTGTAGCGCTGGATTGCGATCGTCATCTCCTCGGTTCCGGCAAGTATCCGGCAGGCAAAATCGTAGAATATTCTGCCTCCTTCCGTCAGGTACACACCCTTACCGGTCCTGTCCAGGAGCCGAATGCCGAACTCATTCTCCAGGGATGAAATATGCTGACTGACGGTTGATTGGGTCAGATATGACTTTTCCGCTCCCTGGGTGAAACTCCTTGTTTCGGCGACAGCGACAAAAACTTCCAATTGCTTCAGATTCATATCCGTATCCCATTGATTCGCGCGGAATCACCTGACGTATATCTTCGCACCATCCGACAATGCCCCGTCCAGCCCGACGCAGTTCCCCCATTCATCGTATGCGATCTTCCCCTCCTCTAACTGCGCCAGGAGGCCGGATGCCGCAAGCGCGTGACGCACCGTCATTCCGGGAAACACTTCGACCTTTTGGTCATTTACGAATACAATCATCGGCGAGCCTCCGTGACCCGGTTATCCACAACAGGGTTAATCTTCTTCTTTTCCCGCAGCCACTCGATGACAACATCCCGCAGCCAACGGCCGGAATCGCTATAGACCAGTTTTTCGCCCGTCATGGTCCCACCGACCACGGCATAGTCCGACGACGACCTGACGGCATCACCGAACGACGTATACCCATCGCCGCCGGCGGCAAGGAAATCGTTTGTGGCAACCGAATACTCCCTGTCGGGCACAAGCGGCTTTCCACCGATCAGGATCTCACCGACCCTGTTCCCTGCCGGAGCGAACGGATCGTAAACGAACGACAGCCCGGATACCTGCGGAAATGCTCCCGAACCGTTTTCCACACCCGAAACGCCGTGCTCCAGGGCCTGACGGATGCCTCTGCCGCTGATGCGAATGGCGACGACATAGTTGTCGAAGGGCAAAACGGTGTAAATGTCCTTTACCAGGATGACGCCTTTCGGGATGCCGGCACGGATACCGCCGCCGTTGATAATCGAAGCGTCGGCTCCCGACACGTCACGCATGATATCCGCGACCAGATTGCCGAGATTCGTTTCACGCTTTCTTACGTTCGCACCGTCAAGATCTACATCGGTTTCCCCTGCCCTTCCCTCAAGGACGGCATCAGCCTCCTTCCGATACGTTTGTACCAGTGAAAGAACGGCAGGGTCCGGCTCGCCGCGGTCCGGACGGATATCTTCAAGCCGGCCGTCTATGGAGGCAACTTTCCCCTCCGACAGGGTAATATCAAGAACACCCAACGTCTTGCCGTGCTCGAATGCCTGTACGATAACCGTATTCCCGATTCGTGTCGGTGTTTCCACACGGGTATGGGAATGCCCGCCCACGATCACGTCTATCCCCGGGACCCGCTCGGCCAGCTTTCGATCCGCCGCATATCCGAGATGGGAGAGAACGACAACAAGGCTTGCCTGCTTGCGGAGCTCCGGAAGATAGCGGGTTACCGTTTCTACGGGAGGGCGAAATGCCAGTCCTTCAACATTCTTCGGGTGGGTGGCTACGGGCGTATCGTCGGTAACAATGCCGAGAACGGCTACCTTCACACCGCCCACCTCCTTGATCGCGTACGGTCGAAGGAACTCGAACCCTTCCACGTTTGCGCCCAGTACGGAAAAACACGCTTCGGCAATTCTCTTTTTCAGTACATCCAGGCCGAAGTCGAACTCATGGTTCCCCACCACCATTGCATCGAGCCCCATCAGGTTCATCAGTTCGACAGCCGCTCGCCCTCGTGAGAGGTTCGTCCAGTTGTTCCCCTGGATGACATCACCCGCGGCAAGAAACAGTGACGGCCTTTCCTTGCGCAGCGCCGAAACTTTTGCGGACAGCCAGGCGACTCCTCCCCTCTGCTCTTTCAAGCCGTAGGGAACGTACGGTTCGGCAAAACCGTGGAGGTCATTTATGTGGAGAAGTCGGATTACGGAATCTTCAGCATCGACCGATGCAACAAGGGACAAGGAAAGAAGCAGAATTGCCGCGGCGGCTCGAAAAAATTTCATGGTTCGCTCCCCAAAATGTATCCGGTCACCGGGAGTCTCTATTGGTTATGGAAGATTGATGCTCTTGATACCGGCGCAACGGCCTGGTCTAAGTTCGGTTTTTTGCGACAGACGCGTTGCGCCATGTATGGCTGGGCGGGCACTGATGAGCGGCACACCTTCAGGCGGACTCAGGTTATGCATAAGCGGCGACCCTGTCCCGCCCCTCGCGGGTTGCTGTCTCCGCGTACGGCAGCATACCGTCAGGCAGTGTTGCAATGAATGATTCAAGTTCCTGTCGAGTGTTCAGATTGGCGAACAGACGGCCGTCACGATTGAACGGTCGCGCCTCTTCTTCGGAGAGGTAGAGGGTATTCAGGGTTCGAAGCAACGGGAATACGGAACGCCTGTCCAGATTCAGATAGCCTTCGATGCGCGAGATGATTGCCCGCGAGTAGAACGCCTGGAACGGCTCGATCCATTCACCCGCACGCGCCACGCAGGCGTCATGGAAACCGCCCCGGATCTTCGACTTCAGGTGGCGTATATAGTCCAGGGAAAGATTGGGCATGTCGCAGGCGATGCAGAAGACGTAGCGGGAGGTTGCGGTGCTGAGCCCGGCATGGATTCCGCTCAGGGGACCGCGACCCGGGATGATGTCGCTGACGGCCCGCAAACCGTTGCCGCTGTAACATTCCGGGCGATTGGTGACGATAATCACCTCGTCGAATTCCATAGACAGGGTGGCGGCAAGGTATCGAGACAAAACGGTGTCCCCGATTTCGAGAAACTGCTTGTCAAATCCCATGCGAGTGCTGAGTCCGCCGGCCAGGATTACCGCACTGCCGAATTCCTTCATAACGGCTCCCCTTCGTCTGAACGGGAGGACGACGGAGCGGTGTTCGTCCGCCGTCCTCCGCGTGGTGTGGTAGCGACTATTTCTTTGCCGCGGCCAGATACCCCTTGGCCAGGGCGGTGTTCACGTGAACCACACCCTTGTTCATATTTTTCATCGGATAGTCGTCGGTGATTACCGGCAGTTCATCCGCCTGCTGCTGGGTACGGATCACGGAACCCGCGGGGACGTACCGGCCATCGGCAACCGTCACGCCCATGACAATGCAGCCGGGCTCGAGAACGCATTTGCTGCCGACGCGTGACTTGAAAACCAGCACTTTCATGCCGACAAAGGTCTCGTCCATAACAACGGCCGGGCCGTGGATCTGTACCTGGTGAGCCAGGGAAACCTTCTTGCCCACATAGACGGCATATTTCTTTCCGTCTACTTCCATGAGATTTTTCTCGATGGGCTCGCCGTTCATTTCCGTTTCCAGCGCATGGATTACCACGCCGTCCTGCACGTTGGAATCGTCGCCCACAAACAGCGGCTGCCCTTCATCTCCGCGGATAGACGCAGAGGGGGAAACCATGATGTTCTTTCCAAGGATCACGTTTCCGATAACCGCTGCCAGGGGGTGCACGTAGGTAGTTGGATCAATGACGGGATCATACACTTTTCCCGCAAAGTCGGCCAAGACATTCTTTTCAATCATTGCAATCTCTCCTTGGTTGGAAATAGGAACTTCCATGAGAAATGCCGCTTCACGCATGCTGTACATTCATGGTGCTTCTGTTCCATCATATAAAGGTGTTGTCGCGTGCGGAAGGGCTCAGAGGAAATCTGTCTGAAACAAGAAACGTTTCGTGAAAGGCTTGATTCGGTGCTGCGCAAAAACAATCGGTCTCGCCGGGTAGTGCCCATAGAACAGTGGGGCCTTCTTGCGAAGGCCCCACCAGGATATTCTCCCAAAGTATCCTTTAACCGTTCCTATTCAGCCGCAGGCTGAGCCTTGTAGTGGGACACATGCTTGGGCCGCTGGAAGAGGAAGGTTACCACGAAACCGGCGATGAGCAGAGCTGCCGCGGTGTAGAGAGCCTGCTGCTTGTCGAACTTGGCAAAGGCCAGTCCGCCGGCAACACCCGCCGCGCCCCAGGCGGTAAGAACGAAACCGTACACCTTGCAGATCGGAAGAGCACACGTCTGAACTCCAGTCACACTGATATATCT
>CALABV010000109.1 GCA_937886325.1 uncultured Geobacter sp. | reverse complement strand
GCGATTCATGGACACCTACGCTTGCGGTCTTTGCCCGCCGGCGTCTTACAGTTGTCTCCTGGGCGGCAGTAATTGTTTTCGTACTATCTGCCGCCCCCTTGTGAGAGGCGCGCTTTACTTCGGGAGCCCCATCCCTAGCTGCTGCTGATTTTCTAAACCGCACGGTCTTTTTCTGCTTTTTGGCATAGGCGCCCGAAGAGAGCGCCTCCACTCCTCTCCGCTTAATGTTGAGCGAAGCGTTGAAGTCGGCGTTTGCCGTGAAGCCGCAGCGTTGGCAGACAAACAGGGATTGGGTTTCCCTGTTGTCCGGATGAGTGTGTCCGCACAGGGAACACTCCTGCGATGTGCCGTTCGGTCTGATTTTGATGGTCAGCTTGTTCTTTCTTAATCCCTTGTAGGTGGTGAATTGTACTGTTTTTCCCCAGCCAGAGCCGAGAATCGCCCGATTGAGGCCAGCCTTGACCCGTGCCCCGTTTCTCAGAAATTTGCCGGTTACCGGGTCCTGTTTGGCCTTGGGTTTTCTGGTCATGTTCTGGATCTTGAGGTCCTCGAACACGAAGACTCGGGATTCTGAGTCTACGAGCTTCCGGCTTGTCTTGTGTGCGAAGTCATGGCGGCTGTTTGCCTGGTAGGCGTAGGTCCTGTCGATGCGCAGTTTGGTCCTTGCTTTTCGCTTCGAGCCCTCCTGCTGTCGGCTGAGTTTCTTTTGGTATCTGCGGCGGGAATGTTCCTTCTTCTGCATTCGAGCTTTAGTGACGGGGTCGAAGTCAAAATCGACCCCGTTCGAGCCGGCGACAGGAATTGCCACACCGCGGTCGGAGCCTGTTGTGACAGCGGCCAGTTCCTCTTTCGGCATGGCCTGGAACAGCTCGATCAGTTCTTTTTCGGATACTGGCTCTGCCTTGTCCGGATGACGCTCATCATAGCTGAAGGAGATCCACCATTTCCCGGCATGACGGGAAATGCAGATACTTTTCGGGACGGGCCTTCTTTCCCCGTGTCGGGTGTAGGAAATGGTCCCGACGGGATGTTTTCCTGTCCCGAGAGTTACCTCATCCTTCAGGATGTTGATGGAAAACAGTTCCGAAGTGACCATGGCCGACTGGCGGCCGTCTTTGCCCTTCGATTTCGGCCGTCCAGCCAGACCCTTGAAGAAGCGCTGGTAGGCGGCCATCCATCGGTAGGCTCCGTTTCTGAGTATCTGGGCCGGCACATCCCGCAGAAAAGCCGTCTCTTCGGAGATGAACTGGGAATACTTCTGGTCGACGGGTGGAAGCAGGCCGGCATGCATAAGGGATTTACGGGAGAAGGTCCTGAAATACCGGTCTTCGCAGACCTTGGCGTTGTAGATAAAGCGCTGGCAGCCAAGCCACTGGGAAAGGATGTGCGCCTGCCGCTCGTCGGGATGGAGTCGGTATTTTGAGCCCATTGTAATTTGCATGTGCTAATAATATAGTAGGCCATATTAGCATACAAGCTCAAATATCACAATCACGCGCTATTTATTCTATTAGGCTACACGTTGTTTTAGGAACCAAGTATCGAAGGCCAGTGTTGATGAGCGAGATGATGGACTATCTTCGCGTGGCTTTTTCCGAAATCATCGAGTGCTGGTGGTGCCGGTTGATTGAATTCGGTGGTGAAGACAACCACGTTCACCTCCTCATCGAGCTCCACCCGGCCCTCACAATCTCGGTATTGATCAACAACCTGAAGACGGCATCAGCCCGGAGGATACGGCCGAGGTTCGAAGAGCAGATACGTAGGTTTTACTGGAAACCGGCCTTCTGGCACCGGGCATATTTTGTTGGAAGTGTCGGGAACGTTTCTTTGGAGACAATCCGGAAATATGTTGAGCAACAAGGAACTAAGGAAAAGCCTCGCAAGTCAAAAACCCCGGCTTGACCCGCCTCCTGGCTAAGCGCCTAGCAGGGGGAATGCGCCGGATGTCAGTTCAATAATTCCGGCACGGCATCAATAGCCCGGCTGTTGCGTACCATACTGCCCGTCGTCTCCAAGAGCGAGTTCTCCGGCAGGATACAACCGTATGTACAGGTAATATCCAGCAGTCCAGTGCAATTGAAACTGCCGAAAGGACGCTTTGCCGGATCCCTTGTCGGAGCTTTGCTGGAGCCGGTTACGGTACTGGAGAATACCGGTGACGCCCATGAAGCCACGTATCTCAAGGAAGTTGTGGACCTTGTGGGTGAAAAGCAGGTGGTGTCAGATCTGCGACCGCCACAGGGAACGACACCAGTAGCTCTCGGCTGGATGCTTTCCGCGGAAACGCGGTGTAATATGGATAATATGGTTAATACGGTTCTGAATGAATCTAAAAGTTCGGCGGAAATCGGTTTTGCGTTAGGTGGGCGAAGCTTGCAGCCTGCGACGTGGACTTCTTGCCGACCGAATGTGCCGGCAAAGCGATGAGCGGACTCAGAATAGAAGTGTTCATAAAGGTACATTTTGGGAATCCTTTTGGAAGGAACATGAGTCGGAAAGCGGGGAGGTATGGCGATGAAACCTGATACCGTGCGGTTTTGGCTCGACAGAAACAAACAAGTATATGGCTTGGTGACCGCGAAGGCAGAAGGGGATCTCCTTGTTTTATACCAGAGCCGGTACTACATTGTGCGAGGTGACGCATCAATTTTGAAAAATGGCCGTCCCGTTCGATTTACTCCATCAACATTGCCCGCCTCGTGGAGAAGAATACTGACCGGGGTGCCGGAGAACGGGGATCTTCCGCTGCTTGAACCTTCCAGTACCCCGTCCAAGTGGGACAAGGCGGATGCTCCGAGTCCGTTTTCGACAGAGAAACGTAAAGATGAGGCAGAGGCCTCGCATGTAGAAACAGCGATCGAAGCAACAACTGAAAAGGAAAGAGGAGGGACGGATTTGATGAGCGAAGACCAGCATGGAGATAATGAGATCAGGAAAGATGAGGAGGTCACCGCTGCTGCTCCCAAGAAGTCAAGGAAGGGGGAGGGTGCCAAGCCCTCCAAGGGTGAGCCCATTACTTTAACATGTCCGTACTGCAACCACAGGGCCGAGGCGCCGTCAGCGAGAAAGGATGGAAAGCCTTTCTTCCAGACCTGCGAGAAATGTAATGGAGAGTTCGCTGTAAGGATTGTCCCCGTAACTGTCTATCAGGCTGA
>CALABV010000108.1 GCA_937886325.1 uncultured Geobacter sp. | reverse complement strand
AACAGGGAAATATTCCCCTTCCACCCTATATCCGGAGAGCGGTTGAGCCGTCGGACCGTGCGCGCTACCAAACGGTATTTGCCCGCGTTGCCGGAGCGGTCGCCGCACCCACGGCCGGGCTTCATTTTACCGGCGATCTGCTCGCCGAACTTGCGGCACGGGGAGTGGAGATTGCGTCCCTTACCCTGCACGTCGGTCTCGGCACCTTTCTACCCGTTCGTGTCGAGGAGGTTCGTGAACACCGGATGCACCGCGAACAGTATTACATCCCGGAGGAGACAGCCGCCGCGGTTGCTGAAAGAAAGAAGGGACAGGGCAGGGTGATCGCCCTCGGCACCACGACAGCCAGGGCTCTGGAACACGCCGCCGACTCCCACGGCGCCGTTCAGGCAGGTGATGGCGAAGCGGACATTTTCATTCATCCGGGGTATCGGTTCAAGGTTGTGGATGCACTGATAACTAATTTTCATCTGCCCTGCTCAACGCTGCTGCTGCTGGTGGCTGCCTTTGCCGGAAAGGAATTTCTTATGCATGCCTATGAAGAGGCGGTTCGCAGGAGATTCCGTTTTTTCAGTTACGGCGATGCAATGTTCATCGAATAGAACCGGAAGTGACAAAACAAGGAGGGTTTACGGGGTTGCCGAATCGTATCAGAGCAAGGGTATCATCGGTTTTTGAGGGTGTCGGTGTCACTGTTTGATTTTCGCCTGGAAAATAAAGACGCTTCGTGCGCGGCGCGTCTCGGTTCCCTGAAAACTCCGCACGGCCTGATACCCACTCCCATATTCATGCCGGTGGGCACCCAGGCCACGGTCAAGGCAATGACACCCGAGGAACTCCTCGAAGTGAAAAGCCGGATTATCCTTGCCAACACCTACCACCTCTACATACGTCCCGGTCACGAACTGATAGGAAGAATGGGGGGGCTGCACGACTTCATGGGGTGGTCGGGACCGATTCTGACAGACAGCGGTGGATTCCAGGTATTCAGCCTTGGAGAACTCTGCAGGATTCGGGAAGAAGGGGTAACCTTCCAGTCCCATCTGGACGGCTCCTCGCACTTCATATCTCCGGAAGTCTCCATCGGTATCCAGGAGGCCCTCGGGGCGGATATCATCATGTGTTTCGATGAGTGCCCTCCCTCGACCTCCGATTATGACTATGTGCGAAAATCCATGGAGATGACGTCCCGTTGGGCCGTCCGCTGCAAGGAAGCCAAGCGGCGGGACGACCAGGCCCTGTTCGGCATCGTTCAGGGAGGGAGATTTCTCGACCTTCGTGCCCGAAGCGCGCGGGACCTGCGCGATATCGGGTTCGACGGATACGCTCTCGGCGGACTTTCCGTTGGGGAGGAGAAGGAGGTTATGCACGGGGTCATGGAGGCATGTGAACCGCTTCTCCCCGAAGACCGACCCCGCTACGTCATGGGTATCGGTACGCCCGAGGATCTTATCGAGGGGATCTATCGCGGGTACGATATGTTTGATTGCGTCATGCCTACGAGAAATGCCCGAAACGGCATGCTGTTCACCTCAACCGGCGCCCTGAACATCAAAAACGCCCGCTACGCCGAGGACAGGGGGCCGATTGATCCCGAATGCGGGTGCTATGTGTGCGGCAAGTACAGCAGGGCGTATCTTCGGCATCTGTATCGAGCGGGAGAGATTCTTTCCTCCCGGTTCAATACATACCATAATCTCTTCTATTATCTGACTCTGATGGAAGGGGCGCGCGACGCGATTGCAAACGGCAGCTTCGATGATTTCCGCCGGGAGTTCTACGCAAAGCGAAATGCTTCCGGGTAAGGAGTTTCAGGCGGCAACAGTCACGCGCTTCATTAATTTCACGCCTTCGGGCTCTGAAAATACGTTTTCTTCAGGAGGTTTTCATGTTCGATGTAGCCTATGCAATGGGCACCCCCCCCGGTGGCGGAGCATCCGGCGCCGGAGCATTCACAAGTTTCATCCCTCTTATTTTCATGTTCGCCATCTTCTATTTTCTGCTCATCCGGCCCCAGCAGAAAAAGGCAAAAGAGCACAAGGCTCTGGTCGAGGCCCTGCAAAAGGGTGACCAGATTATTACCGCGGGCGGAATTCACGGCAAGGTCACGGCCATCGATGACGGAGTTGTCGTCATCGAGGTCGCAACCGGCGTGAATATCCGTATCAACAAGGGGTTCATCTCTACTGTCGTGAAGAAGAAGGACTGACGCGGCAGAGGGATGACCTGATTCATGCTTCTTCCCGTGGAAGGAGCTTGGGTTTGCTTAGGTGATTTATTATTGAAAGGAGCGTCTATGTCCAAGGGACTTACCTGGCGCATATGCCTTATTCTTGCATTTCTTCTCATTTCCGCGATCTATCTGACGCCGACACTGGCATCAAAACTCCCTTCCTGGTGGGATACGACATTCCTGCCCAAAGACAAGATTCATCTGGGTCTTGACCTGCAAGGGGGGATCCATCTGGTTCTGGAGGTCGAGACGCAGAAGGCGGTGGAGGGCCAACTCGACATCATCGCCACCGACCTGGAGGATACCCTCAACAGTAAGAGTATCCGGTACAAGAATGTTTCTCGACTGGGCAGCGACCGAATCTCCGTTGTGCTGTACGATAAGGGTTCGGTCGAAGCGGCACAGAAGCTCATGAAGGACAAGTATCCGCGCCTCAAGCTCGAGGCCCCGTTCGATGAGGGTGGATACCAGAACCTTCAGCTGCGGATGGCTGAGTCGGAAATACAGAACGTCAAGGACAAATCAGTCCAACAGGCGCTGGAAACAATCAGGAACAGGATCGACCAGTTCGGCGTTTCCGAGCCGGTGATTCAGCGGGAGGGAATCAGGAATATCGTGGTTCAGCTTCCCGGTATCAAAGACCCGAAACGGGCCATCGAGCTCATCGGAAAGACCGCTCGACTGGAGTTCAAACTCGTTGACGAAGATGTGAATCCCGCGACGGCAACAGCCGGCTCTCTTCCCGAGGGCGACGAGCTCCAGATGGAAAAAAGAACGGATCCCGACACCGGAGTCGTAAGCGAGACACCGTACGTTCTCAAGAAAAAGACCCTGATTACCGGCGATCTCCTCACCGACGCGCAGATGCGCATCGATTCCCAGTACAATCAGCCCTACGTTGCCATCGAATTCAACTCCGTGGGCGCCAGGCTGTTTGACCAGGTTACGGCGGCCAATGTGGGCAAGCGGTTTGCCATCGTACTTGACAACAATGTCTATTCCGCGCCCGTGATACGGGAGAGAATTTCGGGAGGAAGCGCCCAGATAACCGGCTCGTTTACCGAAAAGGAGGCCAGCGACTTGGCGATTGTTCTTCGTGCCGGCGCACTTCCCGCCCCGGTGAAGATTATCCAGAACCTCACCGTCGGACCCTCCCTGGGCCAGGATTCCATCCACAAGGGCCTGATAGCGGGTCTCGTGGGCGTACTGCTGGTCGTGATCTTCATGGCTGTCTACTACAAGCTGTCCGGGATGGTGGCGAACCTGGGCATGGTGTTGAACGTCGTATTCCTGATGGGGGCGCTCTCCGCGCTCGGCGCCACGCTCACCCTTCCGGGAATTGCGGCCATCGTGCTCCTCATCGGGATGTCGGTTGATGCAAACGTCCTGATCTTCGAGCGGATACGCGAGGAGCTGCACCTGGGCAAGACGCCCAGGGCTGCCCTCGACGCAGGGTATGACAAGGCATTCCTCACCATCATGGACTCGCATGTCACCACACTCATCACCGCCGCGGTGCTGTTCCAGTTCGGCACCGGACCGGTGAAGGGGTTCGCGGTTTCCCTGAGTCTCGGTGTTATCATCAATTTGTTCACATCCCTGGTCGGCACCAAGGTTGTGTTCGACTATTTCCTCGGCCGCGGCCGGGCGACCAAAATCAGTATTTAGGCTGGGGGGATTCATGGAATTCATCGGCAAAACCAAAATCGACTTTATCGGCAAGAGAAAAATCTCCTTTATCATATCTGCCGTCATCTCCGTTGTCGGCTTTATCGCCATTGCTCAGATAGTCCTCGGAACGGCTAACCTGGGGACCGATTTTACCGGCGGTACCGTTCTGCAGCTGAAATTCGCCAAACAGATGGAGATGCAGGCCGCACGGCAGGCTCTGTCAAGGAATGGGATAACCGCGGATCTCCAGCAGGTCAGCGGCGGCAATCAACTGCTCATCAAGGTCGGCAAAACCAACCTTGCACTGGGCAAGGTGGCAGGCGCCGTGGAGGAGGTATTCCGCAAGGAGTTTCCCTCCAATTCCTTTACCGTCGAGAGTTCTTCCGAGATTGGACCTTCCATCGGCGACAAGCTCCGCAAGGACACGCTGATAGCCGTCCTCATCTCCATGGTAGGCATCATCCTGTACATTGCCTGGCGTTTCGATTTCAAGTTCGGCGTGGCGGCGGCAATCGCGACCTTCCATGACGTGCTGGCCATCTTCGCCGTCTTTTTCTTGCTGAACAAGGAGGTGAACCTGCTTCTCATCACGGCGGTCCTCACCATTGCCGGCTACTCGCTGACCGACACGGTGGTGGTCTTCGACAGGATTCGGGAAAACCTCCACAAGAACATGAAGGATTCACTCCCCACCATCTTCAATTTCAGCATCAACGAGGTTCTGTCACGGACGATTATTACCGCACTCACAACGTTGCTTGCCGCGTTGTCACTGTTTCTTTTCGGCGGCGATGTGATTCACGACTTCGCCTTCGCCTTGGTGGTGGGTATTCTCGTGGGCACCTATTCGTCCGTCTTCGTGGCCAGCCCGCTGGTCGTTGTCTGGGAAAACAGGGCAAAACGGCGTACCGCGTAATCCGCGGCACAGTGTGAGAATGTGATGAAGCCCCCGTGAAGGGGGCTTTTTTTTAACGCGTGAAGCTTATCACCTGAACCATGTGATGCAATGGGTACGGAGGGAGGTTGGGGTGGAACCGATTCGGGAACGTCGCTGGAACATCGTGCTCCATGATGCGGAACGGGTGGCGGAATTGGCCCGGGAATGCGCGGTCTCTCCCCTGGTTGCCGTGCTGCTGGCAAACAGGGGAATCGATACCGCTGACCATGCCCGGCGCTTCCTTTCCCCTGTCCTGGCGGATCTGCATGATCCTTTTCTGATGCACGACATGGGAAAGGCCGCGGACCGCCTGCGAGACGCGGTTTTGGCAAACGAGACAATCTGCGTGTATGGCGATTACGATGCCGACGGTGTCACGTCCATAGCCGTAGTTACGGGATTCCTGCGCGAGATAGGGGCCGATTGTTTCTACCATGTTCCCAATCGCCTCGAAGAGGGGTACGGTCTGAGCAGGAGCGGAGTATCGTCCGCGGCGGAAAAGGGTGCGCGGGTTATCGTTACCGCCGACTGCGGGATCACGGCATTTGCGGAGGCGGAACTCTGCCGTGCCCTCGGAATCGACCTAATCATTACCGACCACCATACCCCGGCGGAAGGATTGCCGTCCGCCTGCGCCGTCGTCAACCCCATGCGCGGGGACTGCCCGTTTCCCTGCACCTCGCTCGCAGGTGTCGGGGTGGCCTTCAATCTTCTCATCGCGCTGCGCGGCAGGCTCCGGAACGCCGGGTTCTTCGCGAACCGGCGGGAGCCGGACCTGCGGGACTACCTGGACCTTGTGGCCCTGGGAACTATCGCGGATATCGTTCCCCTGGCGGATGAGAACCGCGTACTTGTCTCATCAGGTCTTTGTCGGTTGTCAACCGCCGATCGGGTCGGGATTCGGGCGTTGAAGAAAGTCGCCGGAATAGCCGACGATGTCGACAGCGTTGCGGTGGGTTTCCGCCTTGCGCCGCGCCTGAATGCGGCGGGACGGCTGGATGACGCCTCCGTTGCCGTGGAACTCCTGCTCACCGATGACCGGGAAAGGGCAGACGTGCTGGCTGCGCAACTGAATGCCGCTAATGAGGAGCGTCAGGCCCTGGAACAGGAAATTCTCAACGATGCTCTGAGAATGGTGACAACCGATACGAGCCTTCACGGCAGGAAAAGTATAGTACTGGCATCGGAATCGTGGCATTCCGGCGTTATCGGCATTGTCGCTTCCCGCATCGTCGAACTCTACCACCGGCCGACGATTCTGATAGCACTCCAGGACGGAAACGGCAAGGGGTCCGGCCGGAGCATCCCCGGTTTCCACCTGCACGACGCCCTGCGTGCCTGTTCAGAGCACCTTATCCGCTTTGGAGGCCACAAGTACGCGGCCGGGCTGACCATTGACGAAGAAACCCTGGAGGAGTTTGCGGAGAGGTTTGATGAGGTTGCCGCCGGGCTTCTCTCGGAGGAGGACCTCCTGCCCGAGATCCGGATCGATGCGGAGTTGGCGCCTGATGATATTTCCCTTGCCGTAGCGGAACAGGTTGCCTCGCTGGAGCCCTTCGGCAGCGGAAACCCGAGACCGGTGTTCCTCCTTAGGCGCGCCAAGGTAATGGAAAAGAGCGTGCTGAAAGGTCGTCACGTTCGTCTGCGCCTTGCCGTCGGAGTGACGTACCTTGAAGCCATGGGGTTTTCCATGGCAGGAAGAATCCCTGACGGAGAGTATCTGGATGTTGTCTTTACCCTTGAAGTGAATGCCTGGAACGGCAGAAAGTGCGTACGCCTGCGGTTGAAGGACGCCGGAAAGCCGGAGATCGCGGTGTGAGAAGTATTTGTTGTCGAAAAAAGGATCGGGATACGGGCGGATTCGACGTTTCCTGGTAGACTGTACCCTACTCCTGATCCGTTTCCGGAGGAACGCGTGGTACGAGCAGACAGGTTTGCCGGCGCAGAAAAGGTGATACGAGTCGGTTTCTGGATCAACGCGCTTCTTATGGTGATGAAGCTTTCCTGCGGCTACTTTGGCGGTTCGGAGGCCGTATTCGCCGACGGCGTGGAGAGCGCCTGCGACTTCATGGCACTCCTTTTTACCATGATAGCCCTTCGCATAGGACGCCAACCGCTCGATGGAACGCATCCCTACGGACACGGCAGGGCCGAAAGTATCGCGGCTATCGTGGTTGCCCTGATAATCATCGGTACGGGCGGCCTGATCCTTGTGCGGGCTGTTGCTACCGTAACAAAAGGAGACTACCCCAGGCCGGAGTTGGTGGCTGTGGTGGCCGCGGCGATAACCATCGGGATAAAAGAATATCTTTACCGCTTTTCGGTTCGGGTAGGTTCACGGCTGGAAAGCCCGGCGATTCTTGCCGTTGCCGGAGACCACCGCAAGGATGCGCTCACCTCCGTCGCCACTCTTATCGGGGTTACAGGTGCTTTTTTCGGTATCGGGATTCTGGATCCCCTCGCCGCCGGTCTGACGTCGCTTTTCATCTTCCGAATCGGGTATCTGACCTTTCGGAGTGCGGCGCACGATCTGATGGATGGAAGGCCGCCTGAGGAGTTGATCTCGGGCATCCGCGCATTGGCGGAAAGTGTGATAGGCGTCGAGCACGTGCATGATATCAGGGCGCGCCGGTCCGGCCAGTACGTGATTGTCGACCTGAAGCTCGACATGGATCCGGAGATGACCGTCAAGAGGTCCCATGATATTTCGACCATCGTAAAGAAAGGTATCTTCAGAAAATATCCCAATGTGGGTGACGTCATGATCCATATAAACCCCCATGACGAACAGCACCGGGATCTGACAAGGCTGTAAAGAGCCTTGGAATCTCTATCAAAGGAGGAAGAAAACATGGCCCAGAAAACGAAAACAATGGAAAATCTTCAGGAAGCTTTCGCCGGTGAGTCCCAGGCGAACCGGAAGTATCTCGCATTTGCCAAGCAGGCCGACAGCGAGGGATTTGCCCAGGCGGCGAAGCTGTTCCGCGCAGCCGCCGCGGCCGAGACGGTGCATGCCCATGCCCACCTGAAGGTCATGGGAGGCATCAAGAGCACGAAGGAAAACCTCCAGGAAGCCATCGACGGCGAGACCCACGAATTCAAGAGCATGTATCCCGCAATGATAGCCGAGGCGGAGAAGGCGGGAGACGCGCCCGCGCTCCGCACTTTCAGCTTTGCCAACGAGGTGGAGAAGGTCCATGCGGGTCTCTATCAAAAGGCCCTTGAAAATCTCGGCAAGGAAGGCGAAACCTTCGATTACTTTGTCTGCTCCATCTGCGGCCACACGGTGGAGAAGGCGGCGCCCGAGAAGTGCGCGGTTTGCGGGGCCGGGAGCAAGGCTTTTTCCCAGGTTTCGTAATTTTCCGTTGACGACAGATGCGCGTGACCGCCGTACCGGCCCCCTGCCGGTGCGGCGGTTTTTTATACCGAGGCGCTTCCGCCAAAGCGCTTTCATAACGGATATCCCTATGGTACTATGACTTGGCGCTTTTCTCAGGAAGCGAGCGCCGCTTCTCACCGTCCGCGTTCATATAAAAAGGAAACAACCACTCGTGAAAAACCGGAAAAGGATCCCGAGAAACACCAGAAAGAGAGAGGGCGGCTTCCGTCCTTTTATGTACCTCCTGATCACGATTGTACTCATCGGACTCGTTCTTTTTCTCCTGGAACGGATAAAAAAGCCCGCACCGGAGAAACCAGTCGAGAAACCTCCGGTTGCCGCGTAGAAACCGGCGCCACCTCCGGGAGAAAAGCCGAAACAAGCC
>CALABV010000107.1 GCA_937886325.1 uncultured Geobacter sp. | reverse complement strand
TCACCCCGCCTGCAAGCTGGTTGTCATCGACACTATCCAAAAAATCAAAGCCCGGCCAAAACGTAACGGCAACGCTTACGAAAACGACTACGAAGCATACGGCGCTTTGCAGCGGCTTGCACTTACACACCGTTGTTGCATTTTACTCCTTCACCACAATCGAAAATCAGACTCAAAAAACCAGGACGATCCCCTTGAAGCCATATCCGGCAGCGTAGGCATCACCGGGAGCATGGACACCATTATCATGCTGAAGCGTGCGCGTGGTGGTGCCGGCGCGTCCTTGTCCATCACCGGGCGCGACGTACCAGATGCGCTCTATGCAATGCACTTCGATCAAGCGCTTTGCTCCTGGACAGTCCAGGACAAAGTAGTTGATGAGTTGGTTATGAAGGAAGACGGGATCCCGGCGCGGATCATGGCCGCGATCCGCGAGAAAGGCGGCCACGCTACCCAGAAAGAAATTCATATAGCCCTAGAAGAAGCCGTGGGGATAGAGGTTATACGGAATGCGCTTTATAGGCTCAAAGATAAAGGTATTCTCTCCAAGATACAAAATTACTTTTATATAAAGAGTAATGCTACGGATGCTACGGATGCTACGGATGCTACGGATGCTACGGATGCTACGGACAGAAATGTAGCATCCGCCACTATTGATGCTACGGTCGATGCTACAGTGCAAAGGCCCGTTGCTCAAGGGCTTGCGGGAGATTGTAGCATCCGTAGCACGATATCACCAAATGAGGTGGAAACGATAGACAACCTCAGTTTGGAGGTGATCAATGCAGGTTAAAACCACAAAAGAATTTCGGTACCAGGGGCAGATTTTACCCGTCGGCACCCTGCTGGCGATCCATCGGGAAGACTTCCCACAAGTTGCACACATCACCGAGGCGGTTGAGCCAGCAGGGATGGAAACCGAATATCTTTTTTTACTGGCGCGCTTTTGGTCCCTCGATGATGACCCGGCGGCTACCCTGGACGAGGCCCGGCGACTGGTGGATCGCCTCGACGAGCTCTTCCAGGCGTTACACAGTAACGGGCGGCGCGTCCCGGTCAGATTGCCCGTTGAAAAGAACCGCGGACATGACCAGGGGAGGCTTGCGCTATGAATATCGACCTTCTCAACTACGAAAGAATGTGCCTGTTCCGCAGGCTATGGGACCTGGGATGGTCCAGGACACAGGAGGGTGAGCGCATCGCTATCTGGCTCGGGCAGATTCGGCGATACCTGGCTGTCTGTGGAGGCAAACCAGATAAAGGAGGCTCTATTTGACCCAGAGGCAGAAGCAACTTACGAAAAAGCAGAAAATGAAGCAGATACTTGACCGCTTACGGCAGCGGGACGAAGAGTCACGGCCTGCAAACGAAGGAGCCACATCACAACCGGCGGAAGCCAAAGGAGATTGAAGAATGATTACTCTTGGACGAATTGAAGAGATCGTGAAGGAGATGAAACGACACCAGGCCGATGTAGCACGATTTCAGGGCGAGCTTGACGCGACGATTGCCCGAATCACGGCAGACGCGACACGGCACCCGGATTACATCAAGGAGAAGGTCACGGAGGCCCGCAGTAAGGCCACACCCGCCATTTATGAAACCCTGGGGAGGCTTCACGCGCTCCACGAAGGACTTGTAAAAGAGTCGGCACCCTGGCATGACAAGCGGTTCCTTCTGTCAACAAAACCCCTGACGGAACCCTTGAACTCCATCCCCGGTGCGCCTGCGAAAGACCAGGCAGTCGAAGCCATGGCGCGCCTTTCCAAGATGACGGAGTTTTCCAAGATGGATGCGGATCTCCTTCATGCCCTGGCCGAAGATGCCAAGCGTGAAAACAGGCTTGCGGAGCTTCACCTTGCTTGTCTGGAAAACAACAGCCGGGACCAGAAGCAACCAGGCTGGAGGCCCGTTGACCTGGCTGGCGTTGAACTCCCCGATCAGATGCAAGCCCTGGAACTGCTCACCGAGGCGCGTAAGATGGCAAACGGCATTTCTATCTCCATGAAGCAGGCAGAAGGGAAGCCCGTTTCCCCTGTGGACCGAATTAGCGCGGAGCGGGGGAACCCTCCTCCGTTTGCGCACCCACTACCGGCAGGAAGCCCGCAGAGCCGTATTAACGCGGCGAGGGAGGTGTGATCATGATTGTCGATATCGGTGATGTCGCAGCACGCGTGAATAATGCCGGAATGAATGACGAGGAAGCCGAGGCCCTCATAGAAGGAGCCGCGCTGTCGGCAGCGAACGAGATCCGGGAACGCCTCCGCCACGGTCGTCAGGTTGAAAAGGATCTGTATCAGTATCGGCGGGAGTGTGACGAACGCCAGCAAGAGGTTGCGGCGAATAACCGGCTTGGGATAGCCAGACAGGAACAGGATTCCCGCGACCGCAACAAGATATTATCGGCAGCGGAGGACATCAACGGTCCTATCCGGCGCGGGAAATACGGATTGCCACATTCATCATAAAGGCGGGGCGGGATTCACAATCCCGCCTTACCATTGGAGCCCCCGAAAATGACCCGTAAGCCTGCGGAACAGAAAATGGAAGTCCTACCCCCTCCCCCCCGGCAAAAAGGCAGCATAGCCTTAACCAAGATGGCACATATCCGATCCGAACTGTCACGGCTGTACCGGGAAGCCCGAAACGGGAAAATAGACCTGGGGGACGCTACGAAGCTGACGTATATTCTGCAAGTCTTGGCAAAGGTCATCGAGGGCAACGAACTTGAGGCCCGAATTGAAGCCCTGGAACGGGCGCAGGAGGTATCACAGCATGGCAGACCTAGATAAACGTCTGAAGAGACTGGAAGAGTACCAGGCCGACACCACGCCGGATCCGGTCCCCGTTTGTATATCCGATGACCCGGAAGTGATTGCAGCCTTCGAGAAGGTTCACCCTGGCGGCGTTATCATCCGGGCGGTATGCTTCCGGGAATGTACCGAGGATTGCCCTGACCAGGGCGGCCACAGTTGCCGACAGGCGAGGGGGGCGCAATGAAAGCGATTGAGAAGCGTTTGACGAGGCTGGAACAGGCAGCCAAGGGAAACGGCGACACCCTGAACGGCGCGGTAATCGACGGCTGGCGATACATCGGAGGTCCCGGCGGGTATTTGAAGGTGCCGGTTGTCGAGCCGGGGCTGTGGCCTTGTCTGTGTCCCGTGGGACACTGACGGGACATTTAGGGCAATGGAGAGCACTTTTTACAACACGCCACTATCAGAAGAAAACCCGTAACATCTTGAAATTATATAGTTGTGTGTTGTAGTAATATGCTGAAAATTGGGTAACGCTGGACTACGAATCCGTAGGTCGGGAGTTCGAATCTCTCCGAGCGCGCCAATTACAG
>CALABV010000106.1 GCA_937886325.1 uncultured Geobacter sp. | reverse complement strand
CGAAATCAAGCAGTTCTGGGTCGCAGACCCATCTGAGGCTTTCGAGGGGAACCCTGCGGTCGTCGGTCATGTCATCCTCCTTGGCGTACTGGCTGTTGTTCCGTCAGATTACATATGCAGAGCCTTCTTCATGGTGTCCAGCGCGGACTCCTTCAGCGCCTCGGACAGGGTCGGGTGGGCGTGCAGCGTCAGGGCTATATCCTCGACGCTCCCGCCGTACGCCATGACCGTCACCGCCTCGGCAATGAGTTCCGATGCGCGCGGTCCGATGACATGGATTCCGAGGACCGTGCCGGTTTCCTCATGGGCGAGGATCTTGGCGAAGCCGTCCGTGTCGCCGAGGCATCGGGCCCTGCCGTTGGCGGAGAAGGGGAACCTCCCCGCGGAATAGCGGATCTCCTGCTCCTTCAGACTCTCCTCCGTCTTCCCGACAGAGGCGACCTCGGGCCGGGTATAGGTCACCAAGGGAAGAAACTCGTATTCCACCACGGACGCCTGACCGGCCAGACGCTCCGCGAACACCGACCCTTCTTCCATGGCACGGTGGGCGAGGAGCGGGCCGGGAATCAAATCGCCGACGGCATGGATGCCGGGAGCGCTTGTCTGGTAGTTTTCATCAACGAGAATCCGGCCGTTGTCGTCCATGCGGATTCCCAGTTCCGAAAGTCCGAGGCCGTCCGTTGCCGGGGTTCTTCCCGCTGCCACGAGAACCCTGTCGCACGTAAGTTCCTCCGCGCTCTCACCGGTGGCGACCTGTATCTTTGCTTTCCCTTTTCCTGTCTCGGCGCCCGTCACCCGAGACTGAAACAGAAACCGAAATCCCTGTTTTGTCAGCGTCTTCAGGAGCGCATCCGCTACCTGCCGGTCCGCGTGGGGAAGGATCCCGGAGAGCTCTTCCACAACCGTAACTCGTGCTCCAAGCCGGTTCCAGACCGAACCCAGTTCCAGGCCGATATGCCCGCCACCGACGACAACCAGGTGTTCAGGAACGGAAGGAAGGGCAAGGGCCTCCCGTGAACCGATAATCACGCTGCCGTCGCATGGAAGTCCGGGAAGCTCGACGGGGCGGCTTCCGGCTGCCAGAAGGATTCGCCTGCCGTTGATGAGGCGGGGGATTGCCGGCGCGTCCGGGGAGGTAACCGTCACCACATGGAGGCCGTCCTTTCTGGGACCGGCCGGCTTGCCGCTTCCCTGGATGTACCGGATCCTGTTCTTTTTCAGGAGAAAGGCAATGCCGTCGCCCAGTTTCTTCACGACCTCTTCCTTGCGGGACATCATCCTCGCCAGGTCGAGCGACAGGTTGTCCGCCAGGATGCCGTGGCCCGCGAACCCGTCCCGCGCAAGGGCGAACAGCTCGCTGGAGTCCAGGAGCGCCTTGCTGGGGATGCACCCCTCGTGCAGGCAGACCCCGCCCGGAGCGTCGCGCCTGTCGACCAGCGCCGTCTTCATGCCCAGCCGGGAGGCGCGAAGGGCAGCCGTATATCCGCCGGGACCGGCGCCGATGACGACGAGGTCGAAGATATCATCGGACATTCAAGAAACCTCCAAAAATAGTGCAACCGTAACGTGCGGGCAAAACTATACTATTCCTTTTTTCTCCAGCAATTCCTTGATTTCGTCCGCCACTTTCAGCGCGGCATCCCGAGATCGACATGCTCTTTCCTTTGTGTAGTTTGTCGGCCAATGGACCGGGTAGCGGGTATCGATATACGAGGCGTTCAGCAATTCACACTCTTCAAAAAGGTTTTCCAGCGATGGTTCAATTCTTCGGCAGGTTTTCAGCAGGTATACGAGGTTGTGAACCTTTTCGAATTCCATGCCCGCGGCAATGATGAAGGCTTTGAGATATTTCTCGGCCGCCTGTTGGAAATGAAAGCAGATCTGGGCGAAAAAGGTATTCCCTTCGAGTAACGTTGTCTCGGCGAAGGAAAGGTCTTCATCTGCTTTAGTCAGCCATTCCCGTACTATCAAGGAGTCAGCCATACAGCACTTTCCCTTCACGGAAGATTTTCGTGACAAAGGGGTCTCCAAGACAAAGTCTCTCTTCGGCCTCCTGCGGTTTATATACGATATAGTCAACCGGGGCATCCGTTTCCACCAGCCTGTACAGTTGGCCTGCCCTGTCGGACCCATAGAAGGGAACATCGCTCTTGATGATGAACAGGTCGATGTCATGCGCCTCTTCGCCATCCTTCGAAGCGGAACCGAAAAGGATAACTTTTTCGGGGTGATACTTGTCAATCAGCTGTTTTGTTATGCAACTGATAGCCTGTTGGATTTCTGTTTTGGTCATAATAGGGTCCTGTTGAACGATCGTTTTCCGGTGTCATAAACATTGCATGGGGTGTTTCAGTGTCGTGCTTTGCGGGCACTCTTAAACTCTGTGAGAAATTCTCTCATGGATCTGGTTCTTCCCGCTGCCGCTTCCTTTTCGGCGGGTGCGAGAAGTCTTGCGAGGATAATCGCCGATCGGATATTGTCCGTTGAATTGGCAGACATCGAGACCTCTAACATGTATAACACATGGATTAAGCAACTTTGTGGCCGGCGTCGGCACAAAGAACAAGGGAGGGTAGGCTTCCAGCCTGCCTTTGCCGCAGGCAAGATGCTTACGCTCCGACCTATATTTCCTATGCAACAATAGGTGTCATATTGATTGCATACTGGAATAACAAAGGGTTTTCTTCGCGCCCATTGCCTCTTGCCCAATGCCTCACCCCTCCAGCAGCACTTCCTCCGGTTCCTCCACGTACTCCCGCACCTTTTTCAGGAACAGAACCGCCTCCCGGCCGTCGATGACCCGGTGGTCGTAGGTGAGCGCCAGGTACATCATGGGGCGTACCACCACCTTGCCGAGCAGTGCTACCGGCCGCTCCTGGATGGCGTGCATCCCGAGCACAGCGCTCTGGGGCGGGTTGAGAAGGGGGGTGCCGAGGAGCGAGCCGAATACTCCCCCGTTGCTGATGGTAAAGGTGCCTCCTTCCAGATCCGCGATCTCCAGCCGGTTGGTCCGGATCTTCTCAACGAAAGCGTCGATGGTCCGTTCGATTTCCGCGAAGTGGAGGCGGTCGGCATCCCGGAGCACCGGTACCACGAGACCCTTGTCCCCGCTCACGGCAATGCCGATGTCGTAGAAGTGCTGCTGCACGATATCGTCGCCGTCGATGCGTGCATTTATGGAGGGAAACTCCTTCAATGCCTCCACACACGCCTTGACGAAGAACGGCATCAACCCGAGGGATACGCCGTGCTTCTGCCGGAAGTGATCCCGGTATTTCCGCTGCAGGGCGATGATTCGGCCCATGTCCGCTTCGTTGAAGGTCGTGGCCATGGCGGTTTCCCGGCGCGCTTCGGTAAGGCGTTCCGCGATTCGTCTGCGGATGGGGGTCATGGGGGTGCGGGTTGTACGCCGCTCCTGTTCCGTGTGATAGGGGGGAGGTTCTTCCGCGCGAACCGTCTGCGCCGGTTCAACCTCCCGCTCCGATTCGGGCGAGGGCGCCACGGGAGGGCTCGGCGCCGGTGGAGCGGGCTCCGGTTCCTTCATGGTTTCCGTCGCGGGGGACGCCGCGGAAAGATCCCCGGCCAGGACGCGCCCTTTTCTGCCGCTTCCCTTCACCGTCTCGGGTTGGATGTCTTTCTCGCGGGCCAGCCTGCGCGCAGCCGGGGAGATGGGTGGCTGCGGCGCTTCCGGAGTAACCGGCGCTGTGTCCTGTTTTCCTTCTTCCCGGATGGCGCCGATGACCGTTCCGACGGCTACTGTTGATCCCTCGGGTACGAGAATGGAAAGGAAGCCGTCAGTCTCCGCGTTCAATTCCAGCGTCACCTTGTCCGTTTCCAGTTCGCAGACCGGTTCTTCACGTCGCACGGCGTCGCCGTCCTTGTGACGCCATTTCGCTACCAGGGCTTCCACAATCGACTCGCCGACCTCGGGAACGCGTATTTCCATGAAAATCTCCACAAACAGTGATGTGTGCTTCTGTTCGACGCCTTCTGAAAGGCGCCGGAAATACTCAAACTATTCCCCCGCCCCTTGCGGGAGGGGGCTAGGGGGTGGGGGAATTTGCCATGAGGTACTCCGTGGCTGCTTCACCCACCCCTCAATCCCCTCCCGTCAAGGGAGGGGAGGAATATCTCGATGTCTTCATGTCTGTGCCGGATACTTACTGATTTTTTGCATAGGGGCAGCCCCCTACACCGCCCTGCCGACATATTTTACGTGGCGAACGCCTCTTCCAGAATCCTCTCCTGCTCCTCCCGGTGCCGGCGAAGTGAGCCCACCGCTGGGCACGCGGCATCAGCTCTTCCGGCGTATTTCGGCTCTGCGTGGAGGATAGCGGCGAGGTGATGCCTGATGTAGGCCCAGGCGCCCATGTTGCGCGGCTCCTCCTGGACCCAGGCGAAACTCCGGGCATGGCGGAAGCGGCCCAGCTCCTCCCGCAGGAGGTCGTCCCGCAGGGGATACAGCTGCTCCACGCGCACGATTGCAACATCGTTCCGCTCGTCCCTCCGCTTTCTCTCAGCCAGTTCGAAGTACAGTTTACCAGAACAGACGAGCACCGCCGTCGTTTTTTCCGGGTCCGACGATGACGGCAATACCTCCCGGAACCAGCCCGAGGTGAAATCGTCGAGGCGGGAGACGCAGAGGGGGTGGCGCAGGAGGCTTTTGGGCGTGAGTATCACCAGGGGCTTGCGGAACGGCTGGTGTATCTGGCGCCGCAGCAGGTGGAAATACTGGGACGGCGTCGAGGGAAAGGCAACCAGCATGTTTGCGTTTGCGCACAGTTGGAGGAACCTCTCGATCCTGGCGCTGGAATGCTCGGCGCCGTGGCCTTCAAATCCGTGGGGAAGAAGCATGACCAGCCCGTTTGCACGTCCCCACTTGGTTTCTCCGCCCGTCAGGAACTGATCGATAATCACCTGCGCGCCGTTGGCGAAGTCGCCGTACTGGGCCTCCCAGATCGTCAACCCTTCGGGGGACTCCAGGGCATACCCGTACTCGAAGCCGAGCACCGCCGCCTCGGAAAGGGGGCTGTCGCAGGCGGAGAAGACCGCTTTTTTGCCTGCTGCGGACACGAGCGGAATATACGTCCCATCGGTCAGGATGTCGTGGAGAACGCAATGCCGCTGGCTGAATGTGCCGCGCCGGCTGTCCTGGCCGCTCAACCGCACGGAGATCCCCTCCTGGAGGAGAGAGGCGAAGGCAAGGTTTTCCGCGTTCGCCCAGTCGATCCCTTGGCCCGATGCGACGGCTTCGTGCCGCTTGCGGAGAAGGGCGATGATTTTCGGGTGCGGAGTGAAACCCGCGGGCAGATCGGCCAGGGATTTCGACAGGGAGACAAGGCTCTTACGCGCTACCCCTGTTTCGCTCTTCACCGCGGCATAGTCCCCGCGAATCACGTTCCATCGTCCCTGAAAGGGCGGGGCGGCAGGAGATTGCTCCCGGCTGAAGGCCGATTCCAGAGGCTCGATGATCTCCTCCTTCATACCGTCGAGGGCGCCGTCCGGGATCCCCTCTTTCCGGAGGCGTTCCGCGTAGGATTCATGGACCGGGGGGCGATCCTTGATGGCCGCGTAGAGAAGGGGCTGGGTGAACCATGGTTCATCCCCCTCGTTATGGCCGTGTCGGCGGTAGCAGATGAGTTCCACCACGGCATCGCAGCCGAATTCGCGCCGGAAATCAAGCGCGAGACGCACCGCATGGACCGCGGCTTCCGGATCTTCACTGTGAACATGGAAGATGGGCGCATCGAGCATCTTGGCCACATCCGTGGCATGACGGCTGGAGCGCGCGTCCGAAGGCAGGGTGGTGAAGCCGATTTGGTTGTTGAGCACGATGTGCAGGGTGCCGCCGGTGGAGTATCCCTCCAGTCCGGCAAGATTGAGGGTTTCCGCGACCATGCCCTGGCCCGAGAAGGCCGCGTCGCCGTGGATGAGGACGGGCAGGACCCTTCCGGTCCCGTTCGCGCCCAGGCGGTCCTGGCGGGCGCGGGCCTTTCCTTCCACCACGGGATTGACTGCTTCCAGGTGGCTCGGATTGGCGGCCAGGGTCAGGTGCACGTGCGCGCCGGAATCCGGCGTCACGTCGGTGGAAAAACCGGCGTGGTATTTCACGTCCCCGTCTCCTACGAATCCGGGGTCTCCCTCGTCGCGGAATTCGGCGAAGATGTTTTCGCAGGGTTTGCCGAATATGTTCGCCAGGACGTTCAGCCTCCCCCGGTGCGGCATGCCGAGGATGATGTCCGTGGTCCCCGTGTCGGACGCGTGGCGTACCGCGGCATCCAGCAGCGTGATGAGGGTTTCGCCCCCTTCCAGGGAGAAGCGGGTCTGGCCGGGGAACTTCCGGTGCAGAAAGGCCTCGAACAGGGTTGCCTCCCGCAATTTACGCAGGATGGAGAGCTTCTCTTCCGGAGAAAAAGAGGCGCGGTTCCGGCACGACTCCATCCGCTCCGTGAGCCATCTCCACTGCTCCGGGTCCCGGATGTGCATGAATTCCACGCCTATGGAGCGGCAGTAGGTTTCCCGCATCAGCGACAGTATCACTCGAAGGGGCGCTTCTCCTCCGGGGATTTCCTCCACCGGAAATCTGTCGTCAAAGTCGGAATCGCACAGTCCGAAAGCCGTGAGGCTCAAGAGGGGATGTTCCGTCTTGCAGGGGGAGAGGGGGTCGGTGCAGGCCAGAAGGTGGCCAAGATCACGGTGGCGGTGGATGAGGGACTGAACGGCCGCCAGTTTTCGCGCGTACTCCGGAGCGGCGGACGTTTCCCCTGCCGGAGAGGAGGCCAGGCCGGCCTCGAAGCCGCTGAAAAAAATACGCCAGTCGGGAAGGAGAGCATCGGAGGATTCTTTCCAGATCCGGTACTGTTCCTCAATCCACTGGGGGCTGACGTTGTCGAGAAAGCTCATGGAAAACTCCGGAGGCGCTCCGCAAGTCCATCCTTGCGGCTGAACAGGAGAACAGGGGGGGCGAAAGGTTCGCACAGTATAACAAAACAGTGAACGGTTTCAAACAAATCCCTTCATCAGGTGTCGTGGAAATGGTATTTTCGCCGTCCGAGGGTGCACGTGATCAGCGATGAATAATGAAGTTCGGCATCAGGGATTGTCTTGTCACGTTCCCGTGTGCTATGGTTTCTGTCGTATATTCCCGGCATTCCGGTTCAGCTCGATATTCGGGCCACGTGGAACGAGGCCCGACCCTGTCTTGCAAAGGAGAATTATCATGTCCGCACCCTTTATCCCTCATTCCGTGCTCGTCACCGGAGGCGCGGGTTTCATCGGTTCCAATTTCATCCACCATTTCCTTGGAGAAAACCCCGGCGCCCGTGTGGTCAACCTGGATCTGCTGACCTATGCCGGCAACCTGGAAAACCTGAAAGGGGTGGAGGCTGACCCGCGCTACTCTTTCATAAAAGGCGATGTCTGCGACAAGGACCTGGTCGCTTCCATCCTGTGCCGCGAAAAAATCGACGCCGTGGTTCACTTCGCGGCCGAGTCCCACGTGGATCGCTCCATCACCGGCCCGGAGGTTTTCGTCCGCACCAACGTGCTCGGCACCCAGGTCCTGCTGGAGGAGAGCCGAAAACATTGGAGCACGAAGGCCGTGGACGATTTCCGCTTCCTCCAGGTATCCACCGACGAGGTTTACGGGAGCCTCGGCCCCGAGGGGTTTTTCACCGAGTCCACACCCCTGTCGGCCAATTCCCCCTATTCGGCGAGCAAGGCGGGCGCGGACCTGCTGGTGCGGGCCTACCGTGAAACGTACGGATTTCCGACCCTCAACACCCGCTGCTCCAACAACTACGGTCCATACCAGTTCCCGGAAAAGCTGATACCCCTCATGATCCACAATATCCTTTCGGAAAAGCCGCTTCCGGTGTACGGCGACGGATTGAACGTGCGCGACTGGCTCCACGTCAAGGACCATTCGCGGGCCGTGGAGACTGTGCTGAAACGGGGCGTTCCCGGCGAAGTTTACAACATCGGCGGCGCCAACGAGTGGCGCAATATCGAGATCGTGAATATCGTCTGCGACCTCCTGGACGGGAAACTCGGCCGGGACGCGGGCGCTAACAGGCGGCTCATCACCTTTGTCACGGATCGGCCCGGCCATGACAGGCGCTACGCCATCGACGCCTCCAAGATGCGGAGTGAACTGGGGTGGGAACCGTCTTATACCTTTGAGAAGGGTATCAACGAGACAATCGACTGGTACCTGGCCAACCATGAGTGGGTGCGGGAGGTGACCTCCGGCGCCTACCGCGACTACTACGAAAAGATGTATGGAGACCGCTGATGATACTCGTTGCCGGCGCGCGGGGCATGCTCGGACGGGATCTGCTGGAGGTCTTCGGTGATACGGCCCGTGGCGTGCACCACCACGAGATGGAGATCGCGGACCCTGTTTCGGTATCGAAAGTCCTGACGGAACTCAGGCCCAAGGTTGTCATCAACGCCATCGCCTATACCGACGTGGACGGCTGCGAGACGGAGCGCGAGAGGGCGTTCTCCGTTAACGGCGACGGGGTGCGTAACCTGGCCCTGGCGACGCGGGAGGTCGGCGCCAAGCTGGTGCAGGTCAGTTCCGACTACGTGTTTGACGGGAGCAAGGGGACGCCGTGGAATGAGGACGATCCGGTGCATCCCCTGAGCGTCTACGGCCTTTCCAAGCTGGCAGGGGAGGAGAACGCGCGACTCAATCCCGACCACCTGATTGTGCGCACCCAGTGGCTGTACGGCATCCACGGGAAAAATTTCGTGGAGACCATGCTCCGGCTCGGCCGGGAACGGGACGAGGTCGCGGTGGTTCACGACCAGGTGGGATCGCCCACATGGACCGTGGACCTTTGTCTTGCCATCCGTTCCCTGATAGAGAACGACCGGCGGGGAACCTATCATGCTGCCAATTCCGGTTTCTGCTCCTGGTGCCATTTCAGCCGGGTCATTTTCCGGGAGGCTGGGTTACAGACGCGGGTCAGGCCCATCACTACCGAGGAACTGGGGCGGCCCGCGCCCCGGCCCCGCTATTCCGTACTGGACTGCTCGAAGATGACGCGGGATACCGGCTTCGTGGTAGAAGGGTGGGACGAGGCCCTGAAAAAATACCTGAAAGAGAGGAAGTAGCCATGGAGAGAGGTGAACGCCCCTGGGGCAGCTACACCGTCCTGGAAGAAAATAAGAATTACAAGATAAAGAGGATAGAGGTAACGCCCGGTCACCGTCTCTCTCTCCAGATGCACCACCACCGGAGCGAACACTGGATCGTGGTATCCGGCACCGCACGGGTCACCAACGGCGAATCGGTAGCCATCGTCAACGTCAACGAGTCCACCTTCATCCCCATGGGAAAGCTCCACCGATTGGAAAATCCGGGAATCATTCCCCTCATCATCATCGAGGTGCAGAGCGGCGAATACCTGGGCGAGGACGACATCGTGCGCTTCGACGACGATTACCGCCGCGCGGATGCAGAGGGGGAGCCGACGGCCCCGGGGACGGATAATCGATGAGAAAGAGAATCAATCTGCTCCGGGAATTCTCCGTCCCGCTCATCGCCGGGGTTGTGGTCGCGGTCCTGTGGGCGAATCTGGATCCCGCGGGGTACGCGTACTTCGACCATAACCATTTCTTCGGCCCCTTCAGCTTCCACTTTGTTACCAACGAACTTTTCATGGTGTTCTTTTTCGGCATCGCCGCCGTGGAGATCACCCAGAGCTGTCTCCCCGGCGGAGATCTGAACCCGCCGCGCAAGGCGATCAACCCGCTCCTGGCCACACTCGGCGGAGTGCTCGGCCCGGTGGCGGTCTATTTTCTGCTCAACTGGCTGTTCGGCGCGCCGACCTTCACCAACGGCTGGGGCATTCCCACGGCCACGGATATCGCCCTGGCCTGGCTGGCGGCGCGCCTCGTGTTCGGAGACGGCCATCCCGCCATCTCCTTCCTTCTGCTCCTCGCCATCGCCGACGACGCCATCGGCCTGGCCATCATCGCCATTTTCTACCCTGATCCGTCTGTTCCGGCGGAGCCCCTCTGGTTGCTGCTGACCATGGCCGGGATGGGTGTTGCCTGGATCCTGCGGAGCGCGAAGGTGAAGAGCTACTGGCCGTACCTGCTGCTGGGCGGCGTGCCGAGCTGGTTCGGGCTCCACGAGGCCCACCTCCATCCCGCCCTGGCCCTGGTTTTCATCGTGCCGTTTTTCCCTCACAGGTACCGCGAGTCCAGGCACCTCTTCGAAGAAGACCCGTCCGACCGTTCGACCCTGTCGCGTTTCGAGCATGACTGGAAGATCATCGTGGATTTCGGGCTGTTCATGTTCGGGCTGGCAAATGCCGGAGTCGCGTTCTCCGGGGTCGGCACGGCCACCTGGCTGGTTTTCCTGTCCCTGCTGACGGGCAAGACGATCGGCATTTTCTCCTTCGGATTTCTCGGGAAGAAGCTGGGCTTTCCCCTGCCGGACGGCATGAAGAAACGCGACCTGATGATGGCCGGGGTGATTGCGGGTATCGGCTTCACCGTGGCCCTGTTCGTGGCGGGCGAGGCGTTCACCGATCCCGGCATCCAGGGCGCGGCCAAGATGGGCGCCATGTTCAGCATCGCGGCGTTTCCCGTGGCGATTGTCCTGGCGAGATTCGCGGGTATCCGCAAAAGGGTATAGGCGCATGCGACGGCAGTGCCGCGAAGACATGTCCGAACCGCGGTTTCAAAAAAAGCTGCCGGGACATCCCGCAAACGTCCTATCCTCTTCCTCTCTTGAGGGCTTCGATCCGCTCCTCCAGCGGCGGATGGGTCATGAACAGACGCCTCAGCCCTCCTCCGGCCGTGCCCGAGATACCGAAGGCAGCCATCTGGTCCGGCAGGTGCGGTTGTCCCGCGCTCCGGCGCAAAGTTTCCAGCGCCGCAACCATCTTCTCCCGTCCCGCAAGCCCTGCCGCGCCCGCATCGGCGCGAAACTCCCGCTGCCGGCTGAACCAGAAAACGATGATACTGGCCAGGATGCCGAATACCATCTGGGCTATCAAGGTGGTGATAAAAAAGCCGGGGCCATGGCCCCGTTCGGTCCGGAACACCACCCGGTCCACCAGATAGCCCACCACGCGCGAGGCAACGATGACAAAGGTGTTCACGACCCCCTGGATCAGCGCCAGGGTGATCATGTCGCCGTTGGCCACGTGACTTATCTCGTGGGCCAGAACCGCTTCAGCTTCATGGCGGTCCATGGTTCTCAGCAGGCCGGCGCTCACCGCTACCAGCGCATTGTTGCGGCTCATGCCGGTGGCAAAGGCGTTGACGTCCGGCGCCTCGTAGATCGCCACCTCGGGCATGCCGACCCCGGCCTTCCGCGCCTGACGGCGGACCGTTTCCACCAGCCACACTTCCAGTTCGGTCGCCGGCTGGACAATCACCCGTGCGCCGGTGAGGCGCTTGGCGGTCCATTTGGAAATCGCCAGAGAGATGAGTGAGCCGCCAAAACCGAATAACGCGGCAAAGGCAATCAAATTGGCCAGGTTCAGGCCCTGCTCATCCAGCATCGGTCCAATCCCGAGCAGATTGAGAACGATACTGAGGACGAAGATGATTGCCAGGTTGGTGATCAGGAACAGTGTGATTCTCTTGAACATTGGTTCTCTCTCCTGTGTCGTCCGTTACGGCGAGTTCTTTGTTTCCTCTGATGGAACAGGCAACAAGAACCTTCCATTGTTCTATTCCGATTCAGGCACGACACGATGCCGTATTTCGTTTTTGCCGGTGCTTTTCACCTCATACATGAGATGGTCTGCGGCAAGGACCATCTCGTCGGTGCTTGCCGGGGCTTCCCGATAGGTTATCATTCCGATGCTGAAGGTTACCGGCCATTTTTCTTCAACTATCGCCTTGAGAGCGGCGCGCATCTTTCCGGCAACCGTCACAGCTTCTTGTTCACCTGTCTTCGGCAGGATGAGGCCGAATTCATCACCGCCAAGACGGGCAACCGTGTCGCTTTCCCTGAAGATAATCCGCATGGTCGAAGCGACCGAAAGGAGCAGCCGGTCCCCCTCGTTGTGACCGAGGGTGTCGTTGACGGTCTTGAAATTATCGATGTCGATATACAAAAGGGTAAAGGGATCCCGGTAGCGTCGAATTCTGCGGATCTCTTCTTCAGCCTGTTCATAGAAACGCCTCCGGTTGGCTATGCCGGTCAGGTGGTCCGTTCTGGAATATTCCTCTGCCCGGGCAAGCAATTCCTTGAGGGTGGATATGATAAAGGCCGCGAAGATGAACAGACCCAGTTCCGCCAAGTCATTCCAGAAGAGCGACAAGGGGTATTCCGAGTACTTTCTCCCTGCAAGGGTGGCGATAAGCCATATCACCGTCCCGATGCCTGCCATGAAAATTGCCGGTTTCCTGCCGGCATACCAGGCGGTAAATACTACGCCGACCAGGTAGAAAAGTGAAAACGAATAGTCGGGACCGGTGATGATGTCAAAGAAGCCCACTGCCGCAATGAAAAGAAGACCAACAAGTATAGCGGCCCACCTGGGGAGTTTTTCAAGGGCGTCGTTTATGGTACGGACGGCGTCTGACATTGCTTCCTCTGCTATTGAATGTAGTTGAGTCAGGTATGCAGTGTCAAGGCGGGCATTGCCGCCGCGGTGTCCGGGAGCGTGCGGTTAACCGTTAACGGCATCAGTGTCTACCCTTTGCTGAATCCGTAAAGAGGTCATGGATTCAGATCTTCCGTTTTCATTTCGTCCACGTGCGCTTGGCTGGATACAACGTTGTTTCCCAGATACAGGCAGATACGCCAGGTGTGGTATGCGATGCGGTTCAGCCATCGCAGGGCATCCAGGGTAGTGAGGGTGGTTTCCGGCTCCAGGATGCCGTCGGCGGTCTGTTTGAGGCGGCGCGGCCGCCTGCTCGAAATTAATCGAACCGGTGTGCAGAGCCGTTAGGGTTGTCGCTACCGCGGCGCTGGATGACTGCATGATTACCGTCATTGCCGCACCGATCAGCATCGTTATTCCATGCCGAGTCACGCTGACGGCGGCCAGCTGCGAGAGATTGAACAGGCCGGAAAGGCCGCCCATGCCGCCGATGAGTTTGAACAAGAGAACTGTCATGGCGATCTCCTGCAAGCTGTGGGCGGGTTGGCGGCCGTGGCTGACGGATCATTGCAGCGCAGGCGGTTACCGGGACGGTGCTCCCAGGGTATCGTCCGGGGGGGCGGCAACCAGAATCAGCACTCCAAGTTTGTCATTCAATCCCATAATCGGCGCTGCGACGACGAACATGCCGTCCTGTCGGGTGGTTACCGTTATCGTATCAACCTTCGGCGTCTCCGGCGGAAAGAGGTCGGTAACCATCGCACCATCGCGCTTCTTGTTGCTGGCGGCAACGATCCGTCCGTCCGCCCGGGCGACCAGCACTTCCTTCATGTTCGGTTCCCTGACGAACTGCGCCAGGTACTGGTTTATCTGGTCGTAATTGCCCCGCATCATTTCGCTCCGTATCGTCCAGACCAGCGGCACGGCCGCCAGGCGCAGGAACGATTTGTGCTGCTCGGCAAGTACCTGGCCGGCCCGTCGGCTCAGCTGCTCTTTCGCTCTGGAAACGGCGACATTCTTCCAGAGGTAGGTACCGGCAACCGCCAGAACCAGCGCCAGAACTCCCAGGAGACGCCAGTGGCGAAACAGGATAACCAGAGGGCTCTTTTTCAGCCGCGGTTCTTCCCGGCCCGTGTCCTGGCGCGGGTTTTCACGCTCCGCGGCAGGGGGGGATTCCGTCATTGGAGCTCTTTCCGGCGATTCATCATTTTCCGTCGTCACTTTGTACCTCCTGTTGTAGAAAAACGGCCGAAACCGTTCCTGTCTACGGGACGGCCGGTATCAGCAACACCGGCACGTCGGCATGACGAGTCACCTCGTTGGATACGCTTCCCAGCAGCATTCCCTGCACGAGCCCCTTTCCCGTACTTCCCATGACGATAAGGGAGAAATTGCCTTCCTTTGCCGCGGCGAGGATTTCCTTGGCTGGTTCGCCGGACACGAGGAGGTTGTCGACCGTTGAAGCGCCCAGTGTTTCCAGGCGCCGCTTTTTCGACTCAATGAGGAAACGGGTGCTTTCCAGCAAGTGTTCCGCGGCCTCGTCGTCGGCCGTTTTCTCTTCGATGACGTGCAGCATTGTTACCGGACACGCCGTGTCGGCGGCGATTTTGCCCAGATAGTTCAAGGCCTGTTCCGCGGCCTCGGAGAAGTCGGTGGGAAAGAGGACCCTGGTAAACATGTTGCAGCACAGGGTCCGGCATCTTCCTTCCTCCAGGAGGGTGACGCGGATCAGCAAGACAGGTTTGTTGACGAGCTGCAGCAGCTTCGCGGCGACACTGCCCAACACCGCCGAGCGGATGATGCCCTTGCCGTGCGAACCGATGAAAACAGCCGACACATCATGCTTTTCCGCCAAGTCGGCAAGGGCCCGGGCCGGTTCGAAATCAACGGGAGTTTCCGTGATCACCCTGATCCCCATCCGCTCCAGCTCCTCCCGTTGCCTGGTCAGCGGCGGTTGTGCTTCACCGGAGATGAGGGCGTCCAATCCATCGGGATCAACAGCCCGAAGAACATGGGCAAGGACGGCTTCCTCCAGGCCGATGGTTTTCAATGCACCCGCGCACCGGATCAACGCGTCGGACGCCGGCGAGGTGTCGGAGCAGACAAGTATTTTTCTGAACATTGGATATTCCGCCTTGGATATGGAATTTTCTACGAAGTATATCCGGATATGATGCCCTGACAATCCCGGCGAAACGACGCGTTTCAGCGTCAGGCGGCGGCAGGGGCGTCTTGCGGGCTCGTCGTCCGGAAACGAAGACCTGTCTGTGCTATAGTAACTCTGTACGTAACGATGGCGAAAGGCCGGACAATCAATCAATCGCTCGTACGTCCGAGAAGGGGAAATGGTTACATGCCGATACAATGGAACGTCAGCAAAGCCATTATCATTGTTCTGGCAATACTCGGGACCGTTCTTTTTTTTGCTTTTGACCTGGGAAGATACGCGTCGCTTGATTCATGGGAAAACGCACGGAGAGCTCTTGCGGAATTCTACTCCTCGCACCGATTTCTCACGCTGGTCGTATTCGTGCTGCTCTATATTGCATTGAGCGCTCTGGCCCTTCCCGGTCCGCTGGTATTGTCTCTTGCGGCCGGCGCCGTGTTCGGGGTCGTCATGGGGACCGTGTGCGTCACCATCGCCGCCGCTGTCGGCGCCTCACTGGCCTTCCTCGCCGCACGCTATATGTTCCGGGACGCCGTCATGCGCCGCTTCGGTACGCGGCTGGATGCCGTGAATGCGGAACTTGCCCACGAGGGATTCCGCCATCTGATCTTTCTGCGCCTGATACCCATTTTTCCCTTTACCCTGATCAACCTTGCCGCCGCAATGACCGGCATGTCGCTGCGGACATTCTTCTTAGCGACGCTGATTGGCATTCTTCCTGCGGGGGTCGTCTATTGCAATGCAGGCGCCGGTCTTGTCGCCGTGAACAGCATCGGCGACATACTGACGCCAAGGGTAACGGGGTCCCTGCTTCTGCTGGCTCTTTTCGCGCTGGTACCGGTGGTATACCGGAAGGTCAAGCGTAACCGGGGTTCCGCGGGACGGCCGTAACCAGGTTTTGGAAAAATGTTGCGACGGGATGACCTGTAACGGGAGATGTTCCGCGTCTTTTTTCTTCCCTTTGTCGCGTGGTTGCAGATGAAGGGCGCGGCGCACGAGATAATAGCCGCTCGCCAGGGCGATGATTACGGCGGCGACTCCGTACAGCATCTCCGGTACGATGTCTTTGAAGTCTGCAATGATGACCTTCCGTGCCATGGCAGCGATTGCCGCCAGAAAAACCACCTCGGCGTGCACCCGGTCCTCCCCCAGGTTTGCCTTGATGCTTTCGAGCAGTTTCAGACCGATGAGCACCATCAGGAAGAAGCCGAACACCTCCAACATCTCTTCAATATTCAGAAGGAAGACCGGCGGTTTCATCAGCTCCTGGAACAGGATGACCGCAAGCTCGACCATAGACACCAGAACCGCGAGCATCATAAGCCCGAGCAGTATCAGGACGACAATTTTCTCGAATGATTAGTGAATAGTGCTCATGGGCGCCCTTTCCGGAAATATGGATTCCCCGGGCGGGGGAGTCGTTATCTGGCTGCCGCGGTAACCAGGCTTATGATGTCGCGAGAGTGGGGCGATGTAATTGATCGAAGTATCAGGATATCGGCGTTGGCGACCTGCCTGCCGTAGTAGGCGCGGTTCATTCCCGAACGGACGCTGACAACGGCGCCGCTCAGTGAAACCCCGCCGTACACTCCCTTGGCTTTGGCGAAGCTGAGTATGTCTGCGCTGAGATTGGCAGTTTCAGCCGAAACCCCGCCGCCCACCGGGCCGGCTGCAACGCTGACATGGGCGCCGAGCTTGATGCTGCTTGCCATGAGGGAGGCGATGCCTCTCTGTGTCATGATGAGCAGAATTACCTCGGAAACGGAACCTCCCGCCTGGAGGCCGATACTGATGCCGCCCATTGTGTAAAAGGCCGGCCCGTTCCAGGTGTCCGACCGTCTGTCGCGTACCAGGAGTATACCGTTTCCTCCTTTGGCGCCGAGGACGAATGCTCCTTTGATCTTCTGCGGGAAAATCAGGATGCCTTCGGCCTTTTTCAGCAGATCACGGAACGCGTCGTTTTCCGGGTCGCTCAGGAAGGTTTCCAGCGTCAGACGGCTTGTGTCGACGAGAATTCTCGTCTGTGGAGACGGTGCTGCCGCAAAGGACGGCGCTGCCATGCCTGACACAATCGCGGAGAAAATAAGTACCGCACACGGTGCGGCGAGACTGCTCCAGGAGATTTTCTCGAGAATTTTCATACGGTATCCTCCTTGTTCGCGTAAAGCCCGCGGTTGTAGTGCCGAAATAGAGCGGCTCCGCCTCACGACGGACGTTTAGAGTATAACGCTTAACCGGCAGGTGACAATAGCAGCCTATGGTCTGTACCGTGCGCCACGTGGTTATTTCTTTCCGTCGACGGCTCCCGATTGAATGAACATGGCCGTGAGCATGCCGAGGTCGAAGCCGCCGGCTGCCGTCAATATCTGCAGCAGGATGTAGGGTATTTCAGGGTCATGTGCGGAAAGCGGGTCCGACCCGGGGTCTTGTCACGGGAGAGGGAGCGGCGCTGTCTCCGCGAACGCCGCACAGAGGCGGATCGGCCTCAGCAGGGCGGCTCGGCCTCCCGCCGTTTTCCCGTACCCCATGGATGCAGATGGAGCGACCGCCGCACCAGGAAGTAGCCGCCCGCCAGGGCGATGATCACGGCGGCGATGCCGTACAGCATCTCCGGCGCGATGTCTCTGTAATCCATAATGATGACCTTCCGGGCCATGGCCACGATTGCCACAAGGAAGACCACTTCGGCGTGCACCCGGTCTTCCTCCATGTATGCCTTGATGCTTTCCAGCAGTTCCAGGCCGATGAGCACCATCAGGAAGAAACCGAATACTTCCAGCATCTCTCCAATGTCGAGAAGAAAGAGCGGCGGCTTCATGAGTTGCTGGGACAGAATGACCGCAAGTTCAACCGTTGAAACCAGCACAGCTATCATCATCAGGCCAAGCAGTGTCAATATGATCACTTTTTCGAATATTTTGAGAACCCTGAACATTTTTCCCCTCCCTGATGCATATCTTCACTTCGCTACGCCTATCCTTGTACGCAGCAGCTTGTCGATCTCCACAACAACTATAATCGACGCCGACACCAACAGGATCCGCAGCCATTCGGCGCCGGTGAGGGGTACCGTGCGGAACACCCACTGCAGGGGCGGAGCATAGATGAACGCCAGCTGGGCGAAGAAGGCCGCAATCATGCTGTAGAACAGGAACGGGTTGCCCAGCGGGTTGATGCGGAAGATGGAGCGGTATTCTGAACGGCTGTTCCAGGCCTGGAAAAACTGGAAGAAAACCATGGTGGTGACGGCCACGGTGCGTGCGTTCTCCAGGGATGCGCCTTCACCCAGCGCCGTCAGGTAGTTCCAGACCACGCCGATGGAGATGACCATTCCCACGAGAACCGTCCGTTCCATCAACATACGTGACATGATTCCTTCCCCGGGGGCACGGGGCGGCCGATCGATGATGCCCTTTTCCCCGGGCTCAAAGGCCAGGGCAACATCCTGCAGGCCGTTGGTGACCAGGTTGATCCAGAGCAGCTGGGCCGGGATATAGGGAATGGGCACTGCGGCTATCATGGCGCCTATGATGGAGATGATTGCCGCGATGCCGGTGGGGATGAGGAAGAAGGTTACCTTGCGTAGATTGTCGAAGACGATCCGTCCTTCCTTGACCGCGCTGAAAATGCTGGCGAAATTATCGTCGGCCAGTACCATGTCGGAGGCCTCCTTGGCCACATCGGTGCCGGTGATGCCCATGGCGATGCCGATGTGGGCCGCCTTCAGCGCCGGGGCGTCATTGACTCCGTCTCCGGTCATGGCCACCGTCTCGCCGTGCCTGATCAGCTGGCGGGTGATGCGCAGCTTGTGCTCGGGCGCTACACGTGCGTACACGGATACCTGTTGAACCCGCTCGAACAGGGCGTCGTCACTCATCGTTTCCAGTTCCCTGCCCGCCAGCACCCCTTCCTCTCCGGCAACGATTCCCAGTTGTCTGCCGATGGCTTCGGCCGTCACCGCATGATCGCCGGTAATCATCACCACCCGCATGCCGGCCCGCTTGCAGCCGGCGATGGCCTCGATTACCTCGGTGCGGGGCGGGTCGATCATCCCCTGCAGCCCGGCGAACAACATCCCGGACTCGACGTCATGGTGACTCAGTTCATCCTGATCGTCAGCGGCTTCCTTCCAGGCGAAGGCCAGCACCCGCAGGCCTTTCTCGGCAAAGGAGCGTGCCTTGGACAGTATTTCTTCCTGATCGGAGTCATCTCCGCACATCTCGACGATGCGCTCCGGCGCCCCCTTGGCGAAGATCATTTTTATGCCGCGGTGCTCGTGCAGTGTTGCCATGAAGCCCCGTTCCGACTCGAAGGGGACGATGTCCAGTTGCGGGTAATTCTCCCTTTCTTCTTCCTCGAGCAGCCCGCCTTTCAGCGCGGAAACGATCAGCGCCCCCTCGGTGGGATCGCCGTCAATCCTGAAACGGCCCTCCTCTTCGAAGAGGTCCGATTCGTTGCAGAGCAGGCCGATCCTCAGCAGGCGGTTCAGGGAACCGTTTTCGTTCAGCGCGTCTTCTTCATCGGCGACAATCTCGCCCGTCGGTTCGTAGCCGGTTCCGGTGACCTCGCAGGTGAATTTCCCGTCGAAGAGCCGTGTAACCGTCATTTCATTACGGGTCAGGGTACCGGTCTTGTCGGAGCAGATGACGGTGGTGCTGCCGAGGGTTTCCACCGCCGGCAGCTTTCTGATGATGGCGTTGTTCTTTGCCATGCGCGCCACACCGGCGGCCATGGCGATGGTGACGACGATGGGCAATCCTTCGGGAATGGTTGCCACGGCCGCGGCCACGGCCGTCATGAACATATCCTTGGCGCTTTCGCCCAGCAGCAGGCCGACCACGAACAGCACGGCGGAAGCGCCCATCACGATCAGTCCGATCAGTTTCGCGAAACGGTCGATCTTGTCCTGGATGGGCGCCCTGACCACGCCGATTTCCCTTACTTCGCCGGCAATGGCGCCGAGCATGGTGGCGCCGGCGGTGGCGAACACCACCCCCTTGGCCCGGCCGTTCACCACTGCCGTGCCCATGAACGCCATGTTGATCTGGTCGGCTGCCACCAGGTTTTCCTCGGAGAGAGGTTCGGTCCGTTTTTCCACGGGCAGCGACTCGCCGGTGAGCATCGCTTCGTCCACCCGCAGTTCGTTGGTGTGGATCAGGCGGATGTCCGCGGGTACCCTGGCGCCCGATGAGAGCAGGACGATGTCACCCGGTACCAGGTCGGCGCCGGGGATTTCCTTCTCGCGGCCGACGCGGATGACCCGTGCCTTTGCCACCAGGAGCCGCTTCAGGGAGCGGACGCTCTCTTCGGCCTTGAATTCCTGGAAATAGCCCACCACGGCATTGAGCAGCACTACCGCGACAATGACGCCGGTGTCGATGTATTCGCCCAGCAGCAGGGTTACGACCGCGGCAACCAGCAGGATATAGATGAGCGGGCTGGTGAACTGGTGCAGGAGAATCTTGAACCTGCTGATGCGTTCTTCTTCCGCCAGCTTGTTGGGACCATACTTTCCCAGACGCTCGGCGGCTTCCTGTTCGGTCAGGCCTTCTTCCGTTGTGCCGAGCTTTTCCAGCGCTTCGTGTGTTTTCATCCGGTACCAGTTCATGGGTTCCTCCCCGGGTGCGCAGCCTGACTTACGTAGTGGTATGACGAATCCGCGGCGCCGTCACGGATATGGGGTGTCGTCAGTTCCCCTCTCTCTGTTCTTTTGTGACGGGATGCCGCAGGATGTGGATGTCTCGGCGCGGATAAGGGATTTCGATGTCGTTTTCGGAAAACACGCGGTAAATAGCGAAATTAAGGGTACTGGTGAGAAGCCCCCGCCGGTGGATGAGGCTGGTGCTCCACACCCGCAGTTCGAAACAGAGGCCGCTTTCGCCGAATTCCATGAGTCGCACGCCCGGAGCCGGATCGGCAAGGACATCCGGGTTGCCTGCCGCAACCTCGCGCAGCAATCGTTCAACCAGGGTTACGTCGCTGCCGTAGGCAACGGTGACCGGAATGCGGAAGCGGACCTTGCGGTCGGTATGGCTCCAGTTGATGACGTTTTCGGTGATGAATTTCGAGTTGGGCACGATGATGCTGATATTGTCGTTGGTCACCACTTCGGTGCTCCTGCCGCTGATGCGCACCACGTCCCCTTCGATATTTCCCACCTCAATGCGATCTCCCACCTTGATGGGCCGCTCGAAGAGGATGATCAGCCCGCTGATGAAGTTGCTGACGATATTCTGCAGGCCGAAGCCGACGCCGATGCCGACGGCCCCGGCCAGGACATTCAAAGCTGTCAGGTCGATGCCGGCGGTCTGGAGGACGATGACGAAACCGACGGCGAGCACCGAGTAGCGGATAATCGAGCCGACCGCTTGCCGGGCGCCGGTTTCCATACGCGTTTTTGACAGCAGTTGCTCGACGATCCATGTCCTGAGCTTGCCGCTGAAAATGAACAGCAGCGCCACCAGGATTACCAGGTAGAGCAGGTTCCACAGGGTCAGGTGGGAAGAGCCGAGCTTTACCAGGGGGACTTCCAGAAAATTTCTGATCTGTTCGACGATGTGGCTGAGCGATTCCATGGCGACTCCGTTCAAAACGGCCAGAGCCGGGGAATGAAGATGGTGGCCAGTATCCAGAAGAGTATGTTCAGCGGCGTCCCCACCCGCAGAAAGTCGGCATAGCGGAACTGCCCCGGTCCGTAGATGAGGGTGTTGGTCTGGTAGCCCACCGGCGTCATGAAGCTTGCCGAGGCGGCAAAGGTGATGGCCATGAGCATGGGCCGATAATCCACGTCCATGGCCTGTGCCGCGGAGATGGCGACCGGCGCCAGCAGCGCGGCGGTGGCATTGTTGGACATCATTTCCGTGAGCAGCGACGTGACCAGGTAAAAGGCCGACACCAGGGCGACCGGGCCGAGAACGCCGATGGTGTCCGTCATGAAACCGGCCAGCAACGCCGCGGCGCCGCTCTTTTCCAGTGCCGTGCCGAGGGTAAGCACACCGGCCAGAAGGAAGATAACCTGCCAGTTGATGGAGGCGTAAGCCTCTTCCAGGGTCAGGCAGCGGCACAAAACCATCAGACAGCAGCCGATAATGGCCCCTGCGATAATAGGAATGATGCCGGCGGCGGCCGTTCCCACCACCCCGGCGACGATGAGCACCGCCATACCCATGCGGCTTTTGCGGAATACCGGCATTCCCACCTGGGAGACCAGCACGAAGGTCTTGTCTTCCCGGAGCAGTTCCAGGTGGGGTTCGTCCACTTCGAACAGCAGCACGTCCCCGGCGCGCAGGAGCATCTCCTCCATGTTTTCCCGCATGACCCGGCCGCGGTGCCGGATCGCCAGGGCGGTGAGGCCGTAGCGGGAGCGGAAGCGCGCCTGTTTCAGGCTGCGCCCGTCAAGGGTGGAACCCGACGCCACAACCGCCTCCACCAGTACCGCTTCCTCATGGGGAGACGGGCCTATCTCCTGGCGGAGAATAATGCCCCGGCGCTCCTTGAGCCTGCGGAAATTTTCCAGGTCGCAGCGTACCTTCAGGTGATCGCCTGCCTGGAGAATCAACCGCTCCGACGGTTCTTCGACGGCGATGCCGTCCCGGAAGACCTCCACGCCTCTGATATCTACATCTTTCAGCAGGGGTGATACGGCCAGCGTCTTGCCCACCGACCGGGCTTCGGGCGCCAGTACGATTTCAATCTGGTAATCGCCGCTGCCGAACAGGGGGGATCGCGCGCCCGCCGCGCCCCGTTTCGGTATCATCCTCACGCCAACCAGCAGCAGGTAGAGGCTGCCGGCGGCGAAAAAGACCAGGCCGAGCCGGGTGAATTCGAACATGCCGAATGGGGGAAGTCCGTGGCTTTCAGCGATGGAAGAGACCAGGATGTTGGTGGAGGTCCCCACCAGGGTGCAGACCCCTCCGAACATGGAGGCAAAGGAGAGGGGCATGAGAAGGCGTCCGGCGGAGGCGCCGCTGTCCCTGGCGATGCCCAGCGCGACGGGGAGGAAGATGGCCACCGCCGCCGTATTGTTGATGAAGGCGGAGATTCCGCCCACCAGCAGCATCATCACTACCAGTACCAGCCAGAAGCTGATGCGGCCGACCTTGCCGAGGACGGCGCCGACCAGATTGACGGCGCCGGTCTTGAACAGTCCGGCCGAGAGGATGAACATGGCGCCCACGGTGATGGTGGCCGGATTGCTGAAACCGCCGATGGCATCCCCGGGGCTGATGAGGCCGGACAGCAGCATGGTGGCCATGAGGATCATGGCGGTGAGATCCACGGGCAGTTTTTCGGTGGCGAACAGGATGACCGCCGATACCACCAGGCCGAGAACCAGAATCATTTCAAGGGTCATATCGGTTTCCCTTTTCTGAATTCGTCACAGTCGAAACCGGATTCATCCTGGATTCGGCAGTTGGAGGCATCCTTCGTTCGCTCCGATTGCCCTCTTTCTGCTGCTCTAAGCTCATTTCGCTACAGCCGATACACGCACCTTCGGGTTCGGACAGTATCGGCTGTGGCCGCTCCATTTCGCTAAGAGCAGCAGAAAGAGACAGAGTCGCTCTCTACGGATACCTCCAACTGCCGTTGTTAGGTTCACCCCTTCTCCGGATGAATGCGCACGGTCACGGCCGGCGGGGCGTTCTTCTCCGCCGGCACGGTCGTAACCGTGATTTTCTCCGGCGGAATGGAACATGCCTCTTTCAGGTACGCGGCCACCTCCGCCGCCCTTTGCCCGGCTTTAACGCGATGGGCGGCCCTCGCGGCGGGAAATGCGGGCCGGGAGGCAACGGTGACGAACATGCCGGGGTCGCTTTCGAATACCGTGCGGGCAACGAGCAGGGACCTCTTCATTTCATCCGTGACCGTTACGTCGCTTCCTGAAAAAACAAGCGGCGGGATAAAAGGGGATGTCTCGACCCGCAGCACAACGGGAATGCCGAACTCGCCGGAAACCATCCTTTCCAGAATACGGACCTCGTCCTTTGACAGAGAGTAATCCCTCCGAATCGTGAGATTCAGGGAAACAGTCGAATCGCGTCGCGGGAGAGCGATGCTGAAGTCCGTGACAGTCGAGGGAGAGACCACGGAGTTGATTTTTCCCATGGTCTCCTCCGACAGTCGCATGAGATCGTTTCTGGCCACCGTAACCGTTTCAGCCGGGGTGCGCTGTTTCTTGACCTGCGGCGCCACGAACGACGTCCGGGCTACTTCTTCCTTCAATCCGCCCGGCTGGACCTTTACCTGTTCCAGGTGGAAGACAACGGGCCGACGAAGGGTTTTCACCATTTCCTGTTCGGCGATGGAGATCTCCTTTTCGGACAGGTAGCGGGTGGTGTTGATGACGGCATTGATGACGACGCGCCTGTCGGGCGCCTCGCTATGGGTGAAGGTGGACAGGCGCGAAATGCCGGTCTGGTCGAAGCGGTTTTTCAATGCAATGGATATCTTCTTTTTCAGTCCGAGCTCCACGACGGACAGTCGCAGAGTGTAGATGAGCGGGATGGAGATGATGCACAGGATGCCGGCGAGAAAGGCGACCCGTTTTCTGATGGATGACGTGTCGAGCCCGGAATCGGAAGAGGGGGAGAATCCGAAAAAATAGAGAACCACGCAGGTGGCGATCACTATCGCCACGAAGTTGGTGAAGAACAGGAAGAACCCTCCCGCCATGACGCCCGCGTTCCCGGTCCCGATGCCGAAGCCGGCGACGCTGAGCGGGGGGATGACCGCCGTTGCGATGGCGACGCCCGGCACGATGGTCAGGTAGTTTTTCTTGGTGCAGATGGCGACCGCTCCCGCCAGGCCGGCGAAGATGGCGATCAGGAGGTCATAGAGATTCGGCCGGGTGCGGGCGACGATTTCCGTTGTGATGTCCTGGAGAGGCGACAGGTAGGAGGCAGCCGCCGCAACCGCCAGGGTCAGGGCCACGCTCAGGGAGATCTTCTTCAGCGCCCTCCTCCAGATGGTCTTGTTGCCGGTGGCGAAGGCGAAACCCGTGCTCAGGATCGGTCCCATCAACGGCGAGATCAGCATGGCGCCGATGATAACCGGGGCGCTGTTCACAATCAGTCCGGTAAGGGCTATCAGATTGGCGAGGCTGAGGATGAAAAAGTAGCCTGTGGTAATCTCCACCTCCAGGAATACATCCTTGATGACCCCCTCGTGGTTGATGCGCGCGGCGGCGTCGTCCCGTCGCCGCTTCATGCGCCTGAAGGAGATGAAGAATAGCTCTTTCATACGTGCCTCCACGGGATTCCATGGGCTTGCGGGCGCGCTTCCGTCGGCCGGATTGCCGTGTCGGAAGCGAACCGTTCCGTTATCGCGGACTCAGGGTAATGGTAACATGCCGGCAGGTACCGTCAACGGCGCACCTTCTTCCCCGTGCTCCGCGTCTTTTTCTTTTTGGATACCACGCCTTTTCCTCCTCGTGCTTTTTTCCGGGATATCTTCGTTTTCGAGGGCTTTGTTTTCGGGCTCTTGCCAAGGATCTTCTTCTTTTTCACCGTTGAGCCCCGTCTGAATTCGTCATCGAAATTCCGCGGCAACAGCGCCGAATTCTTGAGAGCGGGGTCTGCCTTGGCGGCGGCTTCCATCATTTCATTCGCCCTGTCCGTCCTGCCGGTTTTCAGGTAGACGCGGGCGAGGGCGTTCATTGCCTTTGCATGGCCGGCATCCAGTTCGACGGCTTTTCCATATTCGCGCTCGGCGTCATCGAACTTTTTCGTGAACTCGTACACCAACCCGAGCTTGTAGCGGCCGGTCGGGTCGTCCGGCTTGCGGGCGACCGTTTCCTTGAGCAGCTCCGTGAGTTCGTCGTATTTCTTTCCGCGCAGATAGAGAGCGGTAAGCGCATTGCGGGCGGGGATGTTGTCGGGAGCCGCCTCAAGGATCGCGCGGTATTCCGCCGCGGCCTCCCCGGACATCTTTCTTTTGGCATAGAAACGGGCGAGTCTGCGCCGGATCGTAAGATTGTCGGGGGCCAGGAGCGCCGCCTTCCGGTATTCGGCCGTGGCCTTTCGGTAGTTGCCCGCTGATTCGTAAAGTTGCGCGAGCCGGTAGTGGAGTAACGGGTTATTTTCCTGGTAAAAAGCCAGCTCCCTGAATTGGACGATGGCTTCAGCCGTTTCGCCCCTGAATAGATGAATTTCGGCTAGTCTGCGGCGGGCGTCTCCGTGGGCGGGCGATCTGCGCAGGACAAGACGGTATTCCCGCACCGCTTCGTCAAGCCGTCCCGCGCTTTCATGGGTTACGCCGCGGAAGTAATGATCGGTCGGCTCGTTTCGGGCCTGGGGTAACAGCACGGGCACAGGGGAGCTTCCTCTGCCGGTATCCGGGAAAGCGTCAGCCCGGAATGCCGCCACAGCGGTTACCATGCTTAAAAAAGCGAGGAAAAGTGTTTTTTTCATACGTCAACAACCCTTTGGTTTCGTTCAGTGTCCCGCGTGTGAATGGTGAAAAAAAGGTACCTATTCAGATCTTTCTGAGAATGCAGGCAAAATTCCCCCGCCCCTTGCGGGAGGGGAAGCAAATTTTTGCCTGCCGTGAAACAATGCTGAATAGTTACAAAAAAAGAAGGGTGGAACTGGAATTCCACCCCATTGCCATGAAGAAAGAGGCGCTGCGATTGTTCGAACCATCATCGCGCCCTGGGAGAAACAGGAATCGTTTTGTTACGAAAAATGGAGGGGTGATTCAACATAACATGCTTGAATTATTTATGTAATTAACAGAAAATTGATTTCTGTACAAATTAACTGTATGCTACTTTACATGTTTCGGCGCATGAAATGCAACTTTTTTGTTAGGTGAGGTGTCCCCATGGAGGAGAAATCCGGCCTGATTGCGGAAATCGTCGACAATCTCCGGCGCGTCTTTCAGGTCGTGCATAGTCATTCGAAGAAAGCGGAGCGTGAAACGGGGCTGACGGGTCCCCAGCTCTGGGCGATCAAGGTGATAGCGGACTTCGCTCCCATCCGGGTGTCGGATCTGGCCGAACGCATGTACCTCCACCCGGCCACAACGGTCGGGATTCTCGACCGCCTGGAGAAAAAGGGGCTCATCGTGCGTTCACGTTCGTTGAAGGACCGCCGCGGAGTGGAGGTGGCTCTGACCGCCGCCGGCAGGGGCGTGGTCTCGAACGCGCCGGAAGTGGCCCAGGGGCTTCTCGTAGCAGGGCTCGAAAGACTGTCGCCGCGGCGTCTGAAATCCCTCGATAGCGGGTTGACGCTGATGGTGGACATTCTGGGGGCTCAGGAATTGCCGGCGCGGCTGTTCCTTTCCCATGAAATCAATCGACCGGGGCCGGGGCGTAAGAGCGGAAGGGACAGCGAAGGTGAAATCGACGGTTCGGTTACCGGTTCAGGAGTTGGAGAGTGAATACTTTACCCACGGAAAGGATCTGGTTTTTCGACTTCGACGGCACGCTCTCATCTATCGTGCCGGATCGCGCCCGTGCGGAACTGCATCCCGCATGTCGCGTCATGCTCCTCGAACTGGTGGCGTTGCCGCTGCAGCACGTAGCCGTTCTGTCCAGCAGGAGACTGGACGACCTCGCCGCCAGAATGCCGGTGGAGGGGGTCTTCCTGGGCGGGACCAGCGGAACGGAATGGAAGGTTCCGGGAGGGCACAGGATGAGACTTTCCGGCAGGCCCGCGGAGACTCTGGAAGAGGCGCGTGCTGAACTGACACAGGAAATCATGTCGCTGGCCGACCTTCCCGGTGTCGTGGTCGAGGACAAGGTATGGTCCCTGGCGCTGCATACCCGTCATGCGCCGGACGGTTCGCGGATCAGGCTCGCTGAGCGTTTGTCGTGCTGGCGTCCCGGCCGCAAGGTCCGGGTCTTCCGCGGACCGGAGGTGTTCGAGGTTCAACTGGTTCCCCGCGTCAACAAGTCGTTTGGGGTGCGCATGCTGTGCCGGTTTCTGAAATTCACTCCCGGGCCGGGTACGCTCTTCTATGCGGGGGACGATGAAAACGACGCCATCGCCATGCGCCTTGTCACCAGACTGGGCGGCATTGCAGTCACGGTTGGGGAGCGCGGGTTGATTGCCGCTTCCCTGGTGGCGGAGGATCCGTCTGCGCTTGCGGACGAGGTCTGCCGCCTGTTGAACAACGACGCTTTTTCCGAAAGGGAAGGTGCGCGGGAGGTGAAAACATGACACCATTCGTGGTTATGGACTGTGTGTTGCTGACCAGAATGAGCGGGCTCCCGGAAGCGGCCAGCCTGCGCGAACTGCGGGAGAGGGTCGCGGTGTGCGGCGATAATGTGCTCTACCACCACTTCTATGAGACCCTGCTTCGCCCCTCCTTCGATTACCCGGATTATCACAACGATTTCGCCGTGTGGGCAAAACTGCATCTCGCGGACCTGGTGCTGGCGGAACGCTTCGGCGTGCTCGATCCGTACGCCTTTGCTTCCATGGAGGAACTGCGCGGGACGATGCTGGATATCATCGACGAGCGCCTCGCCACCCTTGCCGTCGTGCCGGCCGTGTCGCGGGGATCGGAATTCTATTTCTTTGAGGCGGACACCGTGGTCTTCGATACGGGTGATCGCATCTGCTCTCCTGCTGATCTGGCGCCGTCCGTAGCGAGGATGAGCACCGGCAGCGTCTTCTTTCATTTCATCGAGGCCCATCGCAGGGAACCGGTGGGCGTGGACGATTTTTCCGCATGGCTGCTGCATTTCGGCGAGGAGACGTCGGCCTGCCGTGAGGCGCTGAGGACCATTGATTTCGCATTTCTGACTCTTTCGGAACTGAGAAGCGAAATATGTGAAAGGCTGGCGGCACAATGCCTCTGATTGGGAAAGGGGGAAAACGTGGAAAAGTCATTGCTGATGTATGAGGCATGCGCCGGTTCCGCGGCCATCAGGCAGCTGCGCATGCTGGGAGAGAAACTGAGCGGCAGGCGGGTCGTGCACGTGAACTCCACGCGGGAGGGGGGCGGTGTCGCCGAGATACTTTCCTGGATGGTCCCCCTGATGCGGGATCTGGGCCTTGACGCGAGCTGGGAGGTGATCCGCGGGGCCGGGGATTTCTATTCGGTCACCAAATCGATCCACAACGGGTTGCAGGGATTCCCGGTCAACATCAGCCAGAAGGGGTGGGCGACCTATCACGCCGTCAACCAGGCGAACGCGGAAACGCTCCGTCCCACCCTGGAGGACGCCGACATCGTGGTCATTCACGACCCCCAGCCGGCGGCGCTGCTCCAGTTGTGCGGCGGACGCAGGGGAAAGTGGGTGTGGCGGGCTCATATCGATATCAGCCATCCCTACCTGCCGGTATGGAAAACGCTCCGGACCATCGTCAAGGGATATGACGCGAGCATCTTTTCCATGCCCCAGTTCGCCCTTCCGCTGCCGCATCCCCAATACCTTGTTGCGCCGAGCATCGATCCCCTGAGCGAGAAGAACCGCGACCTGCCTCCCGAGGAGCTGGATGCGGTGCGCGCCGGGTTCGGCCTCGATCCGTCACGGCCTCTCCTGGTACAGATCTCCCGTTTCGACCGTTTCAAGGACCCCATCGGCGTAATCGAGGCCTATCGCCTGGTGAAAAAGGTCCAGCCGGTGCAGCTTGTTCTGGCAGGCGGGGGCGCAACCGACGATCCCGAAGGGGAGGAGGTATTGCGTGAGGTCATGGACGCAGCTTCGGGTGATCCGGATATCCACGTGCTGCTGTTGCCTCCCGACGCCCACAGGACAATCAACGCTCTCCAGAGGGTGGCCGACGTGGTGATCCAGAAGTCCCTGCGCGAGGGGTTCGGCCTTACCGTCACAGAGGGCCTGTGGAAGGGAAAGCCGGTCATCGGCGGTGATACGGGCGGGATACGGAGGCAGGTGGTGGACTACCACACCGGGTTCCTGGTGAATACCCCCGAGGGCGCGGCCCACCGAATCCGTTTCCTGCTCTACCACCGGGAAAAGATGCGTTCTATGGGGGAGAAGGCCCGCGAATTCGTGCGGGAGAATTTCCTGCTGACCCGGCACCTGCGTGAATACCTCATCCTCTTCCATTCGATCCTGTCGGGCTCTTCCGAGCCGAGGATCTATGTCTAGTACTTTGAAACGTTTATTCTTTCGAGTCTAACCCCTCCAAACCTCCCCTTCTCAGGGGAGGCTTAAAGGCTTCCCCCCTGAGAAGGGGGGATTGAGGGGGGTTGGTTTAAAATGTTACATGGCACTAGTTTCGCCGGCTTTTTAAGGAGTACCTCTCCATGCGACTGTCTCTTCGTTTCATCCTGCCCCTGGCCGCCGTCCTGATCGTCATCGCCTATGCGACGGTTCCGCTCATGGACAAGCTCATCGAACGCTGGTTCGTCCGCGACCTGGACATGCGTTCGCAACTGATCGCCAATTCCATACGGGAGCCGCTCCTTGAGAGGCTGGCCGGCGGTTCGACCACCAGGATAGGCAGCTATTTCAACCGCATCACGCAGGACGAGCGTCTGTACGCCATCGGTTTCTGCGCCGCCGTCAGCGGCGACCTCATAGTAACGAAAAAGTTTCCGAAAGAGATCCGCTGTGAAAACATCCGGGAGCTTTCACCGCAAGCCGTGAGTGTTACGGACACGTCGGGCATTCCGCTGCATGTTACCGTCGAGCCCGTGGAATCGGAGGGAGTGTTGGCCGGTCATCTGGTGTTCGTCCATGATATGGGCTTTATCCAGCGTCGCAGCGCCGAGACCCGGAAATACTTCTTCTACTTCTTCGCGGCCCTCGGTTGCATCGTCTCGCTGTTGACCGTAATCATCGCGCACATGAGCAGGCGTGGCTGGATTGACGGGACACGGGCGCTGCTGCGGGGCGAGGCGCTCAAGGGTCCGGGGAGCGGAGGCATGGTGGCGGCCCCGGAACTGCAACCCATCGCCCGCGACCTGCGCATGCTCATCCGCGACCTGGAAGCTGAATACCGGCCGCGCGACGAGGAGCAGATAACCTGGACGCCCGAGGCACTGCGCTCCATCCTGAAGAGCGAGCTGCGCGGCGAGGAGATCCTGGTCGTGTCCAACCGTGAACCGTACATTCATGTGAAAAGGGGCGCCGGCATCGAGGTACAGAGGCCTGCCAGCGGCCTGGTGACGGCGCTGGAGCCGATCATGCGGGCCTGCTCCGGGACCTGGATCGCCCACGGCGCCGGTTCCGCGGACCGCGAAACCGTGGACGGCCGCGACCGGGTGGCGGTCCCTCCCGAGCATCCCTCCTATCATATCCGCAGGATATGGCTGAGCGAGGAAGAGGAGCAGGGCTACTACTACGGTTTCGCCAACGAGGGAATGTGGCCGCTGTGCCATGTGGCCCACGTTCGTCCCACGTTCCGCGCCGGCGACTGGGTCCAGTACGAGGCGGTGAACCGCAGATTCGCCAATGCCGTGGTGGAGGAATCGGGCACGGACAGCCCAATCGTGCTGGTCCAGGACTACCATCTGGCACTGCTGCCGCGCATGATACGGGAACGCCTTCCCAATGCCACCATCATAACCTTCTGGCATATACCCTGGCCGAATCCCGAATCTTTCTCCATCTGCCCGTGGCGGGTGCAGCTGCTGGACGGGCTCCTGGGAAGCAGCATCCTGGGGTTCCATACCCAGTTTCATTGCAATAATTTTTTAGACACCGTGGATCGACTGATGGAGGCGCGGGTGGATCGGGAAACCTTCACCATCTCCTACGGAGGACACCAGACCGCGGTTCATCGCTATCCCATATCCATCGACTGGCCCCCCGCCGCCGAGTTCACGGCGAAACCGGTGGAGACCTGTCGGAGCGAGGTTCGGCAGCGTCTCGGCGTCTCGCCGGACCATGCCCTGGGTTTCGGGGTGGATCGGCTCGACTATACCAAGGGCATTCTGGAGCGTTTCCTGGCCGTGGAACGCCTCCTGGAACTCCAGCCCGAATGGCGGGGAAGGTTTTCGTTTATCCAGGTAGCTGCGCCGAGCCGTTCCAGCATAGGGCAGTACCAGGAGTTCCAGGCACAGGTGAGAGCCATGGCGGACAGGATCAACAAACGTTTCGGTTCTGACGGATACCTGCCCATCATTCTCATGATAGAGCACCACGAGCACGACGCCATATACCAATACTACCGGGCCGTGGATCTCTGTTTCGTGAGCAGCCTTCATGACGGCATGAACCTGGTGGCCAAGGAGTTCCTCGCAGCACGGGACGATGGCAGGGGAGTATTGATCCTGAGCCGGTTCACCGGAGCATCGCGTGAACTGCCGGAGGCGCTGGTCGTGAATCCCTACGACATAGACCAGTGCGCCGCCGCCCTGCATATGGCCCTTGTGATGCCGACCACGGAGCAGCGTGACCGGATCATGAGCATGCGCGGTCTCATCAGGGAGTTCAATGTCTATCGCTGGGCAGGGCGCATGCTTCTCGATGCCGCCGTCATGCGTCGTCGGGGGCGGATTCTGGATCGGGTCGCAACGGATGATGAGTAACGGTGCACGGGGTGAGAGCGTTTAGGCACAGCGCTGGACGGGCGTCCCGCGGCGCGGCGGCCGCAGCCTCGTTGTCTGGTGAAGAGAAGTGGGGCGCGGGAGAGGATTTGAATGGATTTGATTGTATCGAAGGCGCTGGCGCCGCTGCTGGTGGCGGGTATCGCACTGGGGATTCTGCTTGCCGCGCGCACTGTCCTGTTGCGGGCAGCTGTGCGCTGGTCGGAGAGGACGGAGACCAAAGTCGATGACATCATCATCTCATCGCTGAAAACGCCGTCCCTGTTCTGGTGCGTCGCTCTAACCCTGTATTTCGGAATTCTCTTTTCGGACCTTCCGGCACACTACGCGGAGAGACTCGGCAAGATCATCTACGTTGTCCTCATCCTGTCCGTAACCATCGCAGCGGCGAATCTCAGCGGCAAGGTGCTGAGAAGCTACCTCACCCGCACCGACCTTCCCGTACCCACGACCGGTCTTGCCTACGGAGTGATGAAGGGACTCATTCTGGCCACGGGGGTGCTGATCGTCCTGGGCGTGCTGGGGATATCCATCGCCCCCCTTCTTACGGCGCTGGGGGTGGGAGGGCTTGCCGTTGCGCTCGCCCTGCAGGACACCCTGGCAAACCTGTTCGCCGGCCTGCACATCCTCATGGAGAAATCCATACGCATCGGTGATTTCGTGAAGCTGGAAAACGGGCAGGAGGGATACGTGGATGATATTACATGGCGCACCACCCGTATCCGCATGCTTCCCAACAACATGGTGGTCATTCCCAACAGCAAGCTCTCCCAGAGCGTGGTAACCAATTACCATCTGCCGGAAAAACGCATGTCGCTTCTCGTGTCCGTGGGTGTGAGCTATTCCGCCGATCCCGACACCGTGGAGAGGGTACTCGTGGAAGAGGCTCTGCAGGCGGCAGTCGAGGTCCCCGGGCTGCTGGCGGATCCCCCGCCCTTCGTGCGCTTCATTCCCGGTTTCGGCGACAGCTCGCTGGATTTCACCCTCATCTGCCAGGTGGCGGAGTTTACGGATCAGTTTCTGGCCCAGCATGTCTTACGCAAGAGGATTTTCAAGAGATTCAGCGCCGAGGGGATCGAGATTCCTTTCCCGCAGCGGACTGTGCATATCAAGGCCGATCCCGGGGAGTCGCCGGCGGACTCCGGGGCGCGCGCCGCGTAAACATTCAATAGCCGTTTTCAGTACGCCGGCAACGGAGGGATTGTAATGGAAAATGTCTATACGGAGTTCGCCCTGCTGCTGATCACGTCCGCCGGCGCCGGGTTCCTTGCGCTGCGCATGCGCCAGCCCCTGCTTATCGCGTACATCGCGGTAGGAATCGTGGCCGGTCCTTCCGTGCTTGGCTGGGTTACGGCTCACGACCAGATCGACCTGCTCGCCCAGATCGGCGTGACGGTATTGCTGTTCGTCGTGGGTCTGAAGCTGGATCTGCACAGTGTCCGCCACATCGGGCCGGTAGCCCTGGCAACGGGTCTGGGACAGCTTACATTCACCATTCTCCTCGGCTTCGCCCTCCTCCTCGCCATGGGGAGGGACATGATCACAGCCCTTTATGTGGCCGTTGCCCTGACCTTTTCCAGCACCATCATCATTGTAAAACTCCTCACCGACAAGAAGGAACTCGACTCCCTGCACGGACGCATCGCGGTGGGTTTCCTAATCGTACAGGACATCGCGGTGGTTCTTGCGATGATGGTCATGAGCGCCATGCGGGACGCGGGAGGCGGTTCCGCATTCTGGGACGTGGCGCTGTCGCTCCTGCTGCGCATCGGGGTTGCGGGGGCGCTGCTTTTTGTGCTGATGCGATACGCCCTCTCCTGGCTCATGGGGCGCATTGCCCGCTCCTCTGAATTGCTGCTCGTATTCGCCGTCGCCTGGGGAACGGCATTGGCGGCAATGGGAGAATGGGCGGGGTTCAGCAAGGAGGCCGGCGCCTTTCTCGCCGGATTTTCACTGGCTTCGACCGGCTACAGGGAGGTCATAGGTTCACGTCTGTCCAGCATGCGTGATTTTCTTCTCCTGTTTTTCTTTGTCGATCTGGGCGCCAAACTGGAACTCTCCACCCTGGGGAATGAGGCCGCTCCCGCAATCGTTCTCTCCCTTTTCGTTCTGATTGGTAATCCGCTCATCGTCATGGTAATCATGGGTTTGATGGGCTACCGCAAACGCACCGGATTCATGGCCGGTCTCACCGTCGCCCAGATCAGTGAATTCTCCATCGTTTTTGTGGCCATGGGCATCGGTCTCGGCCACGTGGGCGGAGACGCTCTGGGGCTCACCACCCTTATCGGTCTGATAACCATTACCCTTTCCACCTACCTGATCCTCTATTCGGAACCCGTGTACCAGCGTCTGCGCGGTTTCCTCACGGTTTTCGAACGCCGCATGCCGTTCCGGGAAATGGTTATGGAACAGGAACACCACGAGGCGAACCGTCCAGAGATTGCGGTGTTCGGACTTGGAAGATACGGTGCGCGGCTCTTCAGAAAGTTGCACGGGGAGGGGCTGGACGTGCTGGGCGTGGACTTCGACCCGGAGGTGGTGACGGCCCTTGAGAGGGAAGGGCTGCACGTGCATTTCGGCGATTGCGAGGACGTGAATTTCCTCGATACTCTGCCCATTGACGGCACGAAATGGGTGGTGAGCACTCTTCCGCTTCCGGATTCTCACCGGATCCTGTTGTCCGGCCTCAGACACCGCGGGTATCAGGGCAGGATCGCCGTGCTTGCCCGTGATGATGCCCAGGTTTCAGCGCTCAGGGCATTGGACGCAGACCAGGTATTGAATCCATTCAACGATGCGGCGGATTTCGCCGCGGAAGAGCTGGCGGAACTTCTGGGAGGGGAATCGAAAGACCACTCGGACCAGCGTCTTACCACACCCGATAGTACTGTTTGATGGCGGACACGGGGTATTTCGGGTGAAAACCGTAGAACATCACGTGGTTCGCCCCGGCGCCGCCGTAGTTGCCGTGAATGGCCCACGGCACGCCCGAGTTTCCCGGCGGCCAGACGATGATGAAGTAGTGATTGGGCGTCGCCCATACCACGTCGCCTTCGTCCAGGCCGGAATTGCCCATGATCAGTTCCACGTTGGACCCGCACTGTATTCCCTTGCCCATCTTCCAGTACGCGTCCGCCCCTGCCTGCCGCATGACGTAGGTGGCAAAGATGCCGCACCAGGACGTCGAGTGGTCGTGCGCCTTGTAGGGCCCGCCGCACATGACGAAATAACGGTCCATGTCTTCCGAGCACACGGTCCTCTGACCTGTTTTGAAGTTCATCTCGCACTCGGCGTAGTATCTCACCCACTGGGCTCGTATGCTTGGCATATCCTGCCTCCTCTCCCCGGCCGAGGGTCGCCGGCATCCGGAATTGCGACCGGATTCAGGCCGAGGGCGCTGTCTGTTTTTCCCGGGTCATTTCTTTCCGGGCCTTTTCCGCCCGCTTGAGTTCGATTAAGCTCCCCATTCGCGCGGCAACGGCATTGATCAGGCTTCTTTCTTCCTTCAGGAACGGCCCCTCGTCGCATTCGGGTCCGGCCTGCACGTAGAAGACTTCAACCGCTCCGACTCCGGCGCCGCCTACCGTAATCTCGGCAGCCTGCAGCCATCTGCCCTCGGAAAAACCTTGCGAGGTATAGTGACGGCCGTCCAGCGTGATCCTGGCGCGGGCGATCTCCGGGTACTGCCAGGCCTGGGGAAGGAGGTCCACCGTTCCCTGGAGTATCCCTTCGAGGGTACTGTCCGACTCATCGATGAGACGGGAGATTCCATACAGGCAGTTCAGCTCCTTGATCCGTTCCGCGAGGCGCCGTTTCTCGTTTCGCAGTTCTTCCTGAATCCGGACCCGGTCGGTAATGTCTTCCGAAAATATGACGATACCGCCGACGGCGCCGTCGGCATCGCGCCAGGGCAGCATCTCCCAATGCAGCCACTGGATGGCGCCGTCCATGCGCTCGAAACATTCCTCCACGCCCCGCACTGCCTCGCCCTTCATCCCCCGGCGGTGCACCTCTTTCCAGCGGTTCGGGAGCTCGGGGAAGATTTCGTAGTGGGATCTGCCGATGATATCCGCATCTCCGAGGCCATAGTCCGATTTCCAGCGCGGACTCACGGCAAGGTAGCGCATGTCGCGATCGAACATGGCGAGGGCTGCCGGCGCATGCTCGATGAAAAGGCGCAGTAACTCCTGTTTTTCGCGGAGAGCCATTTCGGTCGTCTTTAACAGGGTAATGTCCACATGGGTGCCGACCATCCTCAGTGCCCTGCCGTTCCCGTCGCGGGCGACCGCCTTTCCCCGTCCCAGGATCCAGCGCCATTCTCCGTTCCGGGCACGCATGCGGAATTCGATGGAAAAGTCGTCGCGGACATTCTCGACGCAGTCATTGTTTGCCTGGATAGCGGCACCCCTGTCGCCGGGATGGATCAGGCCCATCCAGAAACCCCTGTCCGCGGGGATTTCCTCGGGCGCGTAGCCGAGCATGCGCGCATAGCCCGGGCTGTAATAGACTCTGCCGCCGGCCACGTCCCAGTCCCAGAGTCCGTCCCGTGCGGCCTCCATGGCCAGGGCGAAACGCTCCTCGCTTTTGCGCAGCGCCGCATCCTTCTCCCTCTCTTTCATCCGGGCGTCGAAAAGCCGGAAAGCCATTTTTATGGAGGCGATGATCACCACCTCTCCCGAGTTCTTCACGATGTAGCCGTACGAGGTGATGCCCTCGGTCTTTTCAACCACTTCCCGCTCGGTATGCGACGACAGGAATATCAGGGGAATCTCGCGATGCCGGAGGATGATCTCCGCGGCCCGGGTGCCGTCCATGCCCGAACCCAGATTGATGTCCATCAGGACGAGGTCGATTTCGGGTGATTGGAGAAAAATTTCAACCGCGTCTTCTCCGCTGTACGCAGTGATGACAGTGAAACCGTGCCGCGAAAGGATCTTCTCCTCGGCCTGCGCGATAATCGCCTCATCTTCTACGAGAAGGATGGTTTTTGTTTCTTCCCTGTTCATTCGGTGTTCTCATTCCCTTCACTTTGCCTGTGTCCGATGCTGCCAGGTACACAAAAAAGCGTACGTCGGCTCTTCTTTCTCATGAACAAGGATACCGCTTTCCCGGAAAAAATCATGATTAGAATGAGATTGATTCGAGATCGTGTCACAAACAAAAGCCCTGTCGGAAGTATCCGGCAGGGCTTTACGCGCTTCGTGACGGAGAAAATGCTTTTATGCTCGGGCTTTCCTCCTCATAAGGGCCAACCCGCCGAGACCCAGGGTCAGGAGCAGGACGGTGGACGGTTCGGGTACGGCATCGGGGTTCGGGCCGGGACCGTTGTTCTCGGTGAGGAAGATTCCCGATGAAGAGATCCAGGAGATACCCTCGGGAACGATGATAGAAAATTGGCCGGTAGACATGAAATTCGCCCAACCCTCCGCCAGATCGACATGAATAGAGGCCGAAATCGATAAATCCAGCGGATCGTAGGTCCACCACGGGTATCCCCATGCGGGTGCGGTTGAATAGGGGTTCATCCAGATAGTCCGGCTGATATACGCGGTTCCGTCCAGCAGGTCGTTACTCCAGTCCGGGCCGATGAACCACTGGCGACCGCCCACGGCGGTGTTGTATTGAGTATATGCGTTCTCATAGAGCGCGTTGATCGATCCACCCACGTCCCAGACAACCGTGACCGGAAACGGCGCCGTTATGGGGCTTCCCGAAGCGCTGTAGAAATGCATCGTTTCCAACATCCACGCTTCCGCCCATGCCGAGCTGCCGATATCCGAAATCTTGCTCCCGAACGCATAGATATCGCCCTCGGAATCCGCTCTGACTCTGAGGGTACCCGTGCCGGCCGCGGCAATTGCCGACGCGGAGGCGTCATAGACCACTTTTGCCGTTGAAGTCGGCCAGCCTTCAATGTACGGATGCTCACCGGATATGTCCGCATACGCCGATGCAAAACCACTCGCATACCCGTAATCAGTGTCAAGCGCCATGTAGACTCCCATTATGCTGGCTTGGCTTGACGCCATCGCCGTGGCCTGAGCGCCGTCCGAATCAGTGATGAAGGGGTAGGCATTCACGGTCGTGCACTCAAGCTGGGCGATTAGGGGTAGCAGGAGGACCGCAGCCGTGATGACTCGAACAAACGATATGCTTCCTTCTCTGAACGAGGAAATGAATTCTTTCATGGTGAGCCCCCTTTCCTTGACCGTAACCTGTACATGACCAATAAAATATGAGCAAGTAACATGCCAGTCTTTAATTAAAATATGTGTCCGTATTTTCAGTATGTTATGGCTTGTATGGCTTGAAGGGCGAGAGTTTCATGTCGAATGTAAACTTTGTATTAACAGCGGAGTCCCGTTATGTCGGAAATGTTTACAACTGTTTGTTTTCTTATTGATATGTCGTGCTGGAACCATACCGTTGCAGTGATTTGCGATGGCGTCACTTGCGGCGTTTGATGTGTACCAGGCTGATGTTGAAGAGATTTTTCGTATCCTCGTACGTTCCCTGGCGACGGGGGGACGTGGTGAGTCGCCGGTTGCCGCGGGATTAGTTCTTCATGGCGGGGAGAGGCTGTTAATTAATCCGACAGGGGGCTGTGGGCTGAAGACGATGCCGAAGGGGTTGAGGGAATGCATTCGTGAAGTTGGGTTGCAGCCAATGGGAGGTCCCTTCGACTCCGGTCCCTTCGGCTCCGGTCCCTTCGGCTCCGGTCCCTTCGGCTCCGGTCCCTTCGGCTCCGCTCAGGGTCCACGTACCGACATCAACCCGGTCCCTGAGCGGAGTCGCGGTCCCTGAGCGGAGTCGCGGTCCCTGAGCGGAGTCGCGGTCCCTGAGCGGAGT
>CALABV010000105.1 GCA_937886325.1 uncultured Geobacter sp. | reverse complement strand
ATCTGCATCAGATATCTTCGTAGGCCATGCAACCGACAATCGCCATATGTAACATTTTCGACCAGGACGCGGAAAAACTTGCAGATTATGCGGCCATTGAGGGCTTTGACGGCATAGACTGGTCCATCGATCCATCCCTGCCCGAAAAGGATTTCCTCTCCCGGATGAAGTCTCTTCACGGATTTCAGGTTCGCTTTCACTGCCGTTTTCACGGAAATGACGTAGCGTACACCGACCAGCGGGGCGACGACTCCCTGTCCCTTCTGATGCGGACCGTGGACCAGGTTGCCCGCGCCGGGGGACGTCACATGACCGTGCATTCCGGACTCGGCAATCCGACCGGCGAGGGTATCGACGTGGAACGTGCCATCGAGAATCTGGCGGTTCTGGTTGCGCACGGCCGACGCAACGGCGTTGCCGTGGCACTGGAAAACCTGACCACGCCTCTCACCAACGACCCGTTGCTGTTCCGCCGCATCGTGGCGGAAAGCGACGCCCATGTCACCATCGATATCGGCCACGCCCATGCGGTGCGCAACCTGCACGACCGGGACGACATCTTCGGCGACTATGTCCTTCCCAACCGGGATCGGATACTGAATGCCCACATCTACCATACGGAACTGAACGGCTTCGGCCACGTCCCTCCCGGCTGCCTGTCGGACATCCACAACCGCCTGGACCTCCTCGGTCTGGCGGCCTCCTGCGACTGGTGGGTCATCGAACTCATGAATCCGTCCGAAGCGCTTCGCACACGGGACATCCTCCGGAGCTATCTCGCCAGCCTCTCCATCGATGCAGGCATGGCCTCGTACCATGACCCGCTTCCCCTTGTCGCTGCGTAGGCTATAATTCGTGGCAAGAGCAGACTGAAGGCTGACGGCTTAAGGTTTGAAACCCTTGCTTTTCGCTTTTCCTTCAATCTTCAGTCTTCAGCCTACTAGCCTTAAAGGAATTTCATGCGTTGCATCCTTCTCCTTCTTGACGGCCTCGGTGACCGAAGCCACCCGATTCTCAACAACAGGACCCCCCTTCAGGCAGCCCGCACCCCCAATCTCGACAGGATTGCATCCATCGGCATGAACGGACTGTTCCACGCTCACCTCCAGGGCACGTCCCTTCCCAGCGAACTCGCCCACTTTCTCATGTTCGGCTACCGGCTTGAGGAGTTTCCCGGCCGCGGCGCCGTGGAGGCTCTGGGGGAGGGTCTCGACATCCGGGAAGGCGACGTTGCCCTCCTGTCCCGAATTTTTTCCGTGACGGAGGAGCAGGGGAGACTGGTTCTCTCCCATGAAGACCCGAAGGTGGATCGGGAGAGCTGTCGGCTTCTCCATGGCGCGATCGGAAAATTTTCCGCTCACGGCATTGAGGCGGACTTTCTGCCCACGAAAGGCATCGGCGGTATCCTCCGCCTCAGGGGAGAGGTTTCGAAGGGAGTGACGGACTCCAACCCGATTATCGAGGGCCGACCACTCATGGAAGTCCTGCCGTTGCGCGCCGTATCGGACGATCCCCGCGCCCGGAGCACGGCCCGTTTCCTCAATGACTACCTGCGGTGGAGCTACCGGACCCTGTCGAAGCATCCCCTCAACGAACAACGGGCCGCAAGCGGGCTTCCGCCCATCAACGCGGTTGGCACGCAGCGGGCCGGGATGCTTGCCGGACTCCCGTCGTTTACGGAAAAATGGGGCCTCAGGGGACTCCTCATCGCCTCCGGCACCGTCTATCAAGGGCTCGGCAGGGTGATCGGCCTGGACACCAGGAAGGTCGGGGACACGGACGATCCCGCCGGGGACCTGCGGGAGAGGCTCAAGGCGGCGCACAAGGCCGTCGAATACGACTTCATCCACGTCCATACCAAGGTCACGGACGAAGCCGGACACACCAGGGACCCTCTGGTCAAGAAACGGGTATTGGAAGAGATCGACGGGGCGCTCGACTATGCCCTGGCGGAGATCATTCCGGATGATGACGTACTCTTCATAGTTACCGCCGACCATTCCACCGCCTCTTCCGGCACCATGATCCACACCGGAGAAAACGTGCCCCTGGTCATGACCGGGAAGTTCGTCCGGAGGGATGACGTGATGAGATTCGACGAGGTGAGTTGCGCCGCGGGAGGGCTCAGCCTTGTCAGGGGGCGGGAGTTCATGTACCTGGTGCTGAACTTCCTGGACCGGGGCAAGCTCCAGGGACTCATGGACTCGCCCGATGATCAGCCGTTCACGCCGGGCATCTACACACCTCTCAGGATCGATTGAGCCATGGCATGTCCGTACTGCCCCAATCCGCGCCTATCAGGGAAAGGCGACAGTTTCAGGGGAGGACTCGTCGTCGCCTCCAACCGGGAGCCGTTTTCGCACCGGCGATGTGGTCGAGGCCTGAGACTCGAGATTCCGACAGGAGGTCTTGTTTCGGCCCTGGACGCGGTCCTGCGGGTAACGGGCGGCACATGGGTGGCATGGGGAAGCGGCAGCGGCGACCGTAAGGGCGCTGATGAGAAGGATCGACTCTGGGTCCCGCCTTCATGTCCCGCCTACAGGCTGAGACGGGTGTGGCTTTCACCGGATTCCCAAAAAAACTATTACCGGGGGTTCTGCAACAGTGTCCTCTGGCCGCTCTTCCACGGAGAGCCGGAACGCATCCGTATCCGCGAACGATACTGGGATGAGTACCGGAAGGCCAACCTTCTCTTTGCCGAGGCGATTCTCCGGGAAGCTGACGAGGACTCCACGGTCTGGCTCCACGATTACCACCTCTGCCTGGCGCCCGCCATCCTCCGCTCGGAGAATCCGAGGCGGACCATCGCCCATTTCTGGCACGTTCCCTGGCCCGATCCCGACATCTTCAGCCACGCGCCCCACGGCGAGGAACTGATAGCCGGACTCCTCGGCAACGACCTCATCGGCTTCCAGATCCCCTCCCATGCGGAGAATTTTCTTAAATGCGCCGAATCCTGCCCGGAAGCGTCCGTCGATCACGACGCCATGACCGTCAGCCGTCAGGGCCGCATCACCCGGGTCCGGGCATTTCCCATCAGCATAGACTTCCACAGGTTTGATGCGATCTCGGCCTCGGCCGAAACGTCTGAAATGGTCACGGAGATCAGGTCGAAACATCGATTGCCCGGCCTGGTCGGGCTTGCCGCCGATCGTCTCGACTACACCAAGGGAATCGTACAGCGACTGGATGCGCTGGACATCTTTTTTCGGCGCTACCCGGTTTTTATCGGGTCATTCACCTTCGTGCAGATAGCCGTCATGACGAGGAACTGCCTGCCGTACCGGAGCTACCGGCGGGAAGTCGAGGAACGCATCGCCGCGATCAACGGGAAGTACGGCACGAGCGAATGGCAGCCGGTTCTCTACCTAGGGAACAAGCTGGAACAGGAGGTGCTTGCCGCATGGTACCGTCTGGCCGATGTTGCGATTATTACTCCGCTCCGTGACGGGATGAACCTGGTGGCAAAGGAATATGTCGCCTCACGATGCGGCGATACGGGTGCGCTTATTCTCGGCAGGGAGGCCGGGGCCGCGGCTGAGCTCAAGGATGCGATCCAGGTCGACCCGTTCGATGCCGGCACCTTTGCTTCCGCTATCCACAGGGCGCTTACCATGCCCGAACGGGAAAAGCGCGAACGAATGGCCGCCCTGCGGGATACGGTTCGAAAAAACACCGTATTTCACTGGGTAGGGGACATACTCGACGAGCTCAGCATCATTCCCGCGGTAAAGCGGGGTGCCAGGCACGCTCTCAGCAACACGGAAGAGATACGAGAGCGTCTCTCCGGAAAAGACCTTTTTCTCTGCCTCGATTTCGACGGCACCCTTGCCCCTATCGTGGAAAGCCCGGAAACGGCGGCGATGCCGGACACCATCAGGGCACTCATCGAAATCCTGCGCGAACGTTATCCCATAGCGGTCATCAGCGGACGTAGCCTTGGCGATCTCAGGAGACGCGTGAATGTAACCGGACTGATATACGGCGGCAATCATGGCGCAGAAATGGACGGTGTCGCACCCAGCGAGGCCGGACGGCGCCTCCTGGCGGATTTCCTCGAAGCAGCACATGGAGCTTTCGCCACTTTTCCCGGAGTTCAGATTGAAGACAAGGAAGTCACCGCCAGCATTCACTTCAGGAAGGTAAATCCGGCGGTCCTGGACCGGTTTTCATCTTTATTCCGGGAGATTGCCGGAGTCTACAAGGAAAGGCTGCTCATCAGCGAGGGGAGAAAGGTGTTCGAGATACGGCCGCCCTCGGCTTTTACCAAAGGGGATGCGGTGATCCGGCTCATGCAAGGGGTGGGCGCGGGAAGAATCCCCGTCTACATGGGAGATGACAGCAGCGACGAAGACGGGTTTCGAGCGGTTCGAGGAACCGGAATAGCCGTTTCCGTCGGCGGAAGCCCGGAGGCGGAATACTACCTGAGGAACCAGGAAGAGGTTTCGGAATTCCTGGCGCTGCTTGCCGGTATACCCCGTCCGGATGACAAATAAGAGATCGCGGAAAGCATGAGGACGTGACCATGACACGAGAACCGAAGCCATATGCAGAAACAGGGGTCATCCACGGCCGCTTCCAGGTCCTCCACAACGACCACCTGGTCTACCTGCTTGCAGGGATGGCGCTGTGCCGCCACCTTGTGGTGGGGATCACCAACCCTGACCCGCATCTGACCAGAGACGAATCCGCCGACCTGAAGCGGAGCAATCCGGCCGCGAACCCGCTCACCTATTTCGAACGCTACACCATGACCCGCGCCGTGCTGGAAGAAGCGGGCATCGCACCGTCCCGCTTCTCAATCGTCCCCTTTCCCATCAACCTTCCGGAACTCTACCGGTACTATGTTCCCCTGGACGGTCTCTTTTTCCTCTCCATCTATGACGACTGGGGAAAGCGCAAGCTGGAGTACTTCACATCACTCGGGCTTGCCACCCACCTGCTCAGAGAAGTATCGTCCGCGCAGAAAGGCCTGAGCGCAACCGACATCCGCGGACGGATGGCGAGGAACGAGCCATGGGAACACTTGGTCCCCCACGCCGTCGCCGTTCTCATGAAGAATTGGGACATACCCGGCCGACTGCGCGAAATTACGACTTCCTCCTGAATGGAAAATAACACCCGCAAAACTTCATCGAAATACTAAATATCACTCATTTACAATATGGATATTATCCATTTGACTTCCCGCAACTGAAACCTTTATCTACTCATTAACATTACATGGCAATTCAGTGAGGGAGGAAGAAATGACGATGAAGCGTTTGGTGTATTGCGCGCTGCTGCTGACGGTAATGCTGCTCGCGGGGTGCGGAAGCTCGGTCGCGGAAAAATCCGTGACGAGCGATGTGCAACTGGTTGCGGCCTCAAAGGATTTCCCCAATGCGAATCTCCTGGTTACCCCCGAGTCCGTTCTGGCAAACCTGAACAAAAGCGGGCTGGTGATTATCGACGCGCGGGGTTCCGGCTATGATACCGCCCATATCCTGGGCGCCATCAGCATGAAGCACAGTGATTTCTGGACTGCGGGCGTCGGCCTGAAGGATACCGCGACGCTTGAGGGTCTCCTGGGCAAGGCCGGTCTCGCCAGGGACTCAAAGATCGTCATCTACGACAACACCACCGCATCCTGGGGCGCCGCCGGCCGCATCTTCTGGATGCTTGAGTATCTTGGATGCACCGACGTGCACATCCTGAACGGCGGATGGGACAAATGGGCCGCGGACGGCAGGCCCGTCGAGGCGGCGAAGACCACCCTTCCCGGAAAAACGTTCACCGCCAGGATACAGCCTTCGGCCCGGGCCACGGCGGATCATATTCTGGATCGCTATCAGGATGGCGATTTCGCAATCATCGATGCCCGGACCGACGAGGAATTCATCGGCTGGCAACTGTACGGCGAGAAACGGGGCGGTCACATCACCAATGCGGTGCAAATACCGTATGAGTGGTACTATGCTACGGACAAGACCGTCCTTAACTATGCGGACATGAAGACGCTGCTCGAATCCCGCGGCATTACCAGGGACAAAGAGGTGACGTCCTATTGTACGGCCGGCATCCGCAGCGGGTACGTGTATTTCATCCTCCGACTGATGGGATATTCCAAGGCGTCCAATTACGACGCTTCCATGTGGGAATGGGCCGCCGACGCGAACCTTCCCATGGAAAAGGCGACCAACTACTCAACAGCCGTCTATCCCGCATGGGTCAAGGCCCTCATCGACTATCACAAACCCGGCGGCATATCCGCGGCGCCTCCCAACTACAACTACGACCGCAATCACAAATACCTGATCTTCGAGACCCATTGGGGAAGCATCGAGGACATGCAGCAGGGATGGGCGAACAACACCTATCTCCTCGGCCACATTCCGGGCGCCATCCATTCCAACTCCGACACCTATGAAAACGGGTATCCCCGCTGGTTCCTTCTTCCGGACGACCAACTGAAGGCTGCCGTGGGCAGTATGGGTATAACCGCCGATACCACGGTAGTCGTCTACAGCGACAGCCCCATCTTTGCCGCGCGGCTCTGGTGGATACTCAGGTATGCGGGAGTGTCCGATGTCAGGTTCCTGAACGGAGGCTACCGGCAGTGGACGGCAAACGGTCTGCCGGTTGAAACCACTATCAACTACCCGACACCCACCGTTTACACCGGTACGGTCCGTCCCGCCATGCTTGCGACGACCGATTACGTCTTCGACCGTTACCTGAACACCGTTTCCACGGTACTGACGGACGTGCGCGCTGAAGGAGAATTTACCGGAAGTATCAGCGGCTACAGCTATCTTGCCGCAAAAGGAAGAATACCCGGCGCCGTCTGGGCGGGAGACGCTGACGACGCATCCAGGGTCTATACCGACTCCGACGCTACCCTGCGCAGTTTCACCGAGGTCCGGGATCACTGGAACAGCCTCGGCGCAACCACGGGCAAGGAGTTGATCTTCTATTGCGGCGGCGGGTATCGCTCAAGCCTGGCCTACCTTTATGGGTACCTGATGGGGTACGGGACCATCCGCAACTACTCGGACGGCTGGATGGGATGGAGCACGACCTATACCGAAGATCCCTCCTATCAACTGGACCCGACACCCGGCTGGCGACAGACGCCTTCGGGAAGACCGTTCCTCACGGGTTCCGCTTCCTGATCGAGCCAATTGAACACAATTATCCCTGCGGGACGCCGGGAAACGCCGGCCCCCGCAGCTTCACCCCGGGAGGGAATTCAGTGAAACGATTTCTTACAAACACACTCTGCACGGCTCTGCTCGTGGCCCTGTCCGCAAGCTCCGTTTTCGCGGGGGCATGGACGCGGGAGAAGGGCAAACTATACGACAAGCTGGGCTTCAACTTCTACTACGCGGACAAGAACTTCGACCCGGACGGCGGCAAGAGCGATTTTCCCAACGGCGGAACCTTCCGTGATTACAACCTGAACAACTACATCGAATACGGCCTGACGAACAACCTTACCCTTATCAATTCCATGGTGTACAAACGCATCGACAAGAACGAGACCACGGTGGACATGACCACCTGGGGGGTGGGCGACATCGACGTGGCAGCCCGCTACAAGCTGGCGGAAGGAAACTGGGGCATCCTGTCCGTCCAGGCCCTGCTGAAGATCCCGTCGGCCTACGACAAGAACGACCGGCTTCCGCTCGGTAACGGCCAGTTCGACTATGAGGGCAAGCTCCTATACGGCAAGTCCCTGTATCCGCACATCCCCGGCTATGTCAACCTGGAACTGGGGTACCGCTTCCGGGACGGCGACCCATCCGACGAATTCAGGTACTTGGTGGAGTTCGGGGTCGATGTAACCAAAAGCTTTTACGGCAGGTTGAAACTGGACGGGATATACAGTATTGACAACGGGAACAAGTACGCCTACGACGGAAACCCGACGACAACCAACAACTTCGATCTGGGCAAACTGGAAGTCACCGCGGGCTACAAGTTTACTCCCGCATGGGGTGTTGAGCTCACCTTCACCCCGCCCCTCTACGGACAGAATACCGCGGCTGGCTTCAACTACGCCTTGGGAATCTTTTACCAGACGCCCTGAAGGGAATGACCATGACAAAGAAGGATGAATCATCTTCCCCGGAACTCCGCCCTTCCCTTCGAAAGCTGCTGGATAAGGTCCGGAAAGGCTGCACGGCATGCGACATCTGCCTTCGCGACTGTGCGTTCCTGCGCAAATACGGGAACCCCGGACGCATTACCGATTTGTATAATCCGTCGAACAATGAATCCAAGGCGCTTCCCTTCGAATGCAACCTGTGCGGACTCTGCTCGTCGGTATGCCCGGAAGGGCTGGACCTGAATGCCCTGTTCCTCGAAATGCGGCGGGAGACTGTTGACCGGGGCGGCGGCAGGTTTCCCGAGCATACCGTCATCACTAGCTACGAAAAGAGAGGGGCCAGTCGACGCTTCAGCCTCTACCGCCTGCCGGAGGGATGCGACACGGTATTCTTCCCGGGCTGCGCACTTGCGGGCACCAGACCTGAGGGTGTCAGGAAAGCCTTCGACACCCTGCGCCGGACCATCCCCACGCTGGGGGTAGTATTCGACTGCTGCATGAAGCCGTCCCACGACCTGGGGAGAGAGGCGTATTTCAGGGCAATGTTCAACGAAATGCGGGACTATCTCGTCGGCCGGGGGGTCAAAACGGTGCTCACGGCCTGCCCGAATTGTCATCTGATGTTCGGCACATACGGCGAGGGACTCACCACAGGCGCCATCTATGAAGCGCTGGCCGACGCCGATATCCCCGTCCGACGGGTTTCAGGAACGGTAACCATCCACGACCCCTGCTCCATACGGAAAGCCCCGGGCATTCACGCTGCCGTCAGGAAACTGGTCGTCCGCACGGGTCTGGAAATCGAGGAAATGACCCATTCGGGTACTGCAAGCATCTGTTGCGGAGAAGGCGGGGCTGTGGCGTTTCTGGCGCCGGAACTGGCCGAAGAATGGCGCAATCTGCGCCATTCCGAGACGGACGGCAGGAAAATGGTAACCTACTGCGCCGCCTGCGCCGCCGCGCTTGACAAACGCGGCTCATGCAGCCATGTCCTCGACATCCTGTTCGACGCTGAAAATGCCCTGTCGGGAAAAGCAAGGGTCTCAAAGGCGCCCTTCACCTACCTGAACCGGCTCCTGCTTAAAAGGGAGTTCAAGAGGAAAGAGGGCGCGGCGGTGCTGCGCGAACGGACGTTCTCGGCCGGAGAGGAAACCGGGAAGAACCCTGTGAAACCGTTGCTCCTTGCCGCGTTCCTGGTGGCCGCCATTGCAGCCGTCCACTTTTCCGGCGCGTCGCGGTACTTTGAACAGGAGAAGCTCAGGGAATTGATCCAGGGGTACGGCATTCTTGCTCCCGCCATCTACATGCTCATCTACTCCCTTGCACCTGTGTTCTTCCTGCCGGGCCTCCCCATCACCATCGTGGGCGGGATCCTGTTCGGCCCCTTCTGGGGAGTCGTCTACACCATCATCGGCGCGACCATCGGGGCTTCCCTGGCATTTCTGACGGCCCGCTTCCTGGCCGGGGACTGGGTTGAAAGCAAACTGACCAGCCCCAGATGGCGGCGGCTGGATCGTGAGGTTGAAATCCACGGCTGGAAGGTGGTGGCCTTTACCCGGCTCATCCCGGCCTTTCCCTTCAACCTGCTCAATTACGCATTCGGCCTGACCAGGATACCCTTCATGCAGTATGTTGCGGCAACCTTTTTCTGCATGCTTCCGGCATGCATCGCATTCATCGTCTTCTCCAGTTCGCTGCCCGGCCTGATTCGGGGAAAGGTGTCGCCCACCCTCCTGATTGGAATCCTGCTGGTGGCTCTGGTCTCGCTGCTACCGGTCGTGTATCGTCGCATCAAGGCCCGCGGGGAGCGCCGGACCGCAACTGGAGAGAATCCGTCTCAGTAAGATGAGCCTCCCCCTTTGTCAAAGGGAAATTGAGGGGGGTGTGCCTCAGACGGATGCCCGGAGTCCCCCCTTGCACCCCTTTTTCAAAGTGGGGTACCATACGGCCGCATACTCGAACTATCGGAGCCATCGATATGATGAACGGCCGCACAATCGCGCTGATACTGCCTGCACGCAACGAAGAGCTTTCCCTGCCCGGCGTCCTGTCAGCCGTTCCGACGGTGATTGACCGCGTCATCGCGGTGGACAACGGCTCTACGGACCGGACGTCAACCGTTGCCGGCGCCCATGGGGCGGAAGTGGCAAGCGAACCCGTGCCCGGCTACGGCCGGGCCTGCCTGGCAGGCATTGCCCGCCTCGGCGACGATCCGCCTGATATCGTCGCCTTCGTGGATGCCGACGGAAGCGACGACCTCGGCAAACTGCCGGATATCCTTTCCCCCATCGCGACCGACGAAGCGGACTTCGTTCTGACCCGCCGCATTCCCGTGAACCGCCTGGCGCTGACCCCCCAGCAGCGTTTCGGCGGATGGCTTGCCACCGGGCTCATCCGTCTGTTCTGGGGATACCGCTACACGGACCTGGGACCGATGCGGGCACTCTCGTGGCCTGCGCTGCAACAACTCGGGATGCGCGATACCGACTTCGGCTGGACCGTGGAGATGCAGATCAACGCGGTTCGTCAACAGTTGAGAATACGGGAGATCCCGGTCCCCTATCG
>CALABV010000104.1 GCA_937886325.1 uncultured Geobacter sp. | reverse complement strand
AGCCCCCAATGGTTGTGGAGAGCAGCATGAAGGAGATGTCCCCCATGAAAAAGACCCTGCTGCTGGTAATCACCTTGGCAACCGCTCTTCTCTCCTTCCCCGCCCGGGCCGAGAACCCGAATGCCTTCCAGGAGCAGGTGAAGGCCGAGGCCCGGCGCGGGTTCGAGGAGATCCTCGACCTCTGGCGCGGGGAGAGCTACGATGCACTCTACTTTCGGCTGGTTCACTCGTCGCGATCCGACTCCTCAACCTTCGCGGACCAGATGAACCACTCCGGCCGGAAACCGGCCTGTTGCTGGGAAAAGCTGCAGGATGTTTCCGTGACCTTTGTCAGCCGGACGCAGGTGAGCCTCTCCGCCAGGCTGGGGATCGAGGTGGAGGGCGTGGGTACGCGCTTCGTGACGCGCACCTTTACCCTGGTGAAGGACGGCGGGGTATGGAAGATCCCCGAATCCGACGTCATCTCCCTTGCCGAGCCCAACATGCAGCGGATACCGAAGGAGATCCTCTACCGCACGCCCTGACCCTGCCGGAAAAGCCTTTTGCCAGTAAGCGCTTGCGGCGCGCCCGCCCGACAGGTATACTGGCGCAATGCTCAGCCTTTCCATTTCCATCGCCGACCACGGCCGCAGGATGGACAGTTTTCTCCGCAATCTCCTTCCCACGGCCCCCGCATCCTATCTCCACCAGCTCCTGAAAAGGGAATCCGTGACCGTGAACGGCGCGCCTGCCTCTCCGGAGTTCCTTGTCCGGCTTTCCGATACCGTGGCCCTCAAGGAGAGCGGCCGGACCCGGTCGTTCCTGGCCGGGGAAAGGGACGGGCTCGACTTCCTCTACGAGGACGACCGGATCGTTGTCTTCAACAAGCGGCCGGGGCTGGCGGTGCACCGTTCCGCCGAGCACGGGGGCCGCAACCTGGTGGAGCTGGGGATGGAGGCCCTTGCCCGCCGGGACGTGGCGGTGAAGCTCTATGCCGTAAACCGACTCGATCGGGGCACCTCGGGCTGCGTCGTGACGGCGAAAAGCTCGGCGCAGGCGGGCGTGTTCGGCCGCCTGTTCCAGGAGGGGATGGTGGAGAAGCGCTACCTGGCCGTGGTCTCCGGCAGGATGGAGGAGTCGGGCGCCATCGATCTCCCCCTGGATGAAAAGGAGTCCCGCAGCGAATACCGGACCCTGTTCACCGGAAAGGGTGTCTCGGTGGTCTGCGTCACCCCGCTGACCGGGCGGTCGCACCAGATCCGCCGCCACCTGGCCGCCGTCGGAAGGCCGGTGGTGGGAGACCGTCGCTACGGCGGGAAAAAGCTCCCCGGCTTCGAGGGGCACGCTCTCCACTCCTGCCGCATTTCCTTTCCGTACCCTGAAACCGGCCGGGACCTGAGGCTTTTCGCTCCTCTGCCGGAGCCGTTCTCCGGGTACCTCGGCCGGATCCTGGGGCCGGAGATGGTCCCGTTCCTGGATTCCCTCATCGACCTATGACAAAGACACGGGAAAGAAAACTCTGGTCAGTCCGTCTGCTCCTCGTCACCATCGTCGGAGTCCTGCTGCTGCTCGTGGGCGGGGGCGCTATTTTCGTCCAGAAGGCGCTCCGCCTGGAAAGCTACCGCTCCCAGATCCTGGATGCCGTGCAGACCTCCCTGCACCGGCGCGTGATCTACGAGTCCGGGGATTTCTCTTTCCGCTTCACCCCTTCTTTCACCTTCAACAAGATTGTCATCATGGAAAAGGACGGCTCGTCGCCGTTTCTCACGGCCGACCGGCTGACCTTCAGGCTCTCCCTGCTGCCGCTGCTGGAACGGCGGCTCGTGCTGAGCAGCATGGTGCTGGAAAAACCCTCGGTCACGGTGAGCCGCGACGCGGGCGGGGTATTGAGCATCGCCGATCTGCTGGAGGAGAAGGGGAAGGGGACCCCGCTCCAGGTGAAAGGAGTACGGGTGAAGCAGGGCTCGATCCGTTTCACGGACCGGCGGGTGCGGCCCGAAGGGCTTGTCACCGAGCTCCGGGACATCGAACTGGCCGTGGCCGGCCACCGCTTCTGGGGAAAAGGCTCCGGCGTGAAGCTGGCGGCATCCGTGGCCCAGAGCGGAAAGCCCGGTACGGTGAAACTTGACGGGGCGATGCGCCTCGCCGAAAAGGGAAAACCGTTCACGGACACCTGGTTTTCCGGATCCATCGAAACCGAAGAGTTGGACGGCGGGCATTTCTGGGATTACTATCGCGGATATGTCCCCATGCAGCGGATTGACGGACGGTTGAACCTGGATGCGAAGTTCAAGGGGAAGCTCTCCGACTTCACCTCCAGGGGGAAGGCGCGGCTTAGCGGGGTCCGCGTCGAGTATGCGCCCATCTTCCATGCCATCCTGACGCCCCGGGACCTGAACTTCACCTACGAGATGGAGCTGAACCCCAAGGATATCCTGGTCACCTCCCTTGTCCTGAACGTGGACGCCCTGAAGGTAAAGGGGAGATGCTCCCTGAAGGATATCCCCAGCGGCGACCTGTTCATCGATGCCCATGCCGTGATCGCGCCGTTCCGGTTCGAGGATTTCAAGGGCTACGTCCCCTACGGCGTCATTCCCGACGACGTGTCCCGGTACATCGAGCAGCACATCATGGGAGGGACCTACCGGGTGGACGAGGGAAGCCTGGTGGGCCGGGTGAGCCGGATAGCCCACATGGAGAAAGGGACGAACTACAATGTCCTGCACATCAAGGGGACCGCGGAGCGGGGGCTCCTCAGCTACGGACCCCACGTGCCGACCTTCAACAACATCAAGGGCTCCCTGGAGATGCGCGGCAAGGACTTCATCCTCAGCGGCATGAGCGCCAGTTTCGGCGGCTCTCCCTTTACCCTTGACGGCAGGATCACGGACTATCCCCTCAACTCGCCGAGCGGATATCCCTTTACCATGACCATGAAGCCCCGGCCGGCGGAGATTGCCTGGCTGCTGGGCCGGGAGGCGGGGAAAAAGCTCTCCTTCAGCGGTGACTCGACCCTTTCGCTCCAGGGAAGCGGCCCCACCACCGGCTACTCGCTGAACGGGAAATGGGACCTCTCCGCCGCCGCCTACGCGTTCCGGGACCTGATAGCGAAGCCGGCCGGCCAGTCCAACCGGCTCTCCTTCCAGTCCGTCATCAACGACAAGGGGACAAAGGTCCCGGCCTTCCAGTACGACCTGGCGCACCTGGCGCTCGGCGGCGCGGCCGAGTACCGGTCCGGCGAGAAAGCCCCGCTGTCCTTCAGCGTGAAGTCCAACGAGTTCCCGGTGCAGGAAGTGGCCCCGCGCTTCCCCCGCATATCCCGCTATCAGCCGTCCGGCGCCGTCCGCCTGGCGATCCGGGGAACGGGCGGAGGCACGGGGGAAGGGGACCTTTCCCTGTCCGGAGAGGCGGCTTTGAAGGGGGTTTCCTTCAAGACCTCCGAGCCGGTCAAGCCGGTAAGCGGCGTCAACGGGACCCTCGTCTTCCAGGGCGACACCGTGAAGACCACCATGCTCACGGCCCGCATCGGGAACTCGCCCGTCACCGTGGCCGGTACCCTGACCGGATTCGCCTCCCCGGTGTTTTCCCTTATCTTCTCGTCACCGTCCCTGGATCTCGCGGATCTGGGGCTGTCTTCCGCTGGAAAGCAGGTGCGGGCGCAACGGGTGTACGGATCGGTTTCCCTGCGGGATGATACGCTCACCATCAAATCCCTGGCCGGCACCATCAACCGCTCGACGGTGCGCGTAAGCGGAACCGTGAACGACCTGCATAATCCCAAGGCCGACCTGACCGTGAACGCGTCCTACCTGGATATGGATGATGTGGCGCTCCTCACCTCGCTCAACCGGGAGCAGGCGGGGAAGGGGGGGCCGTCGAAACTGTCGCTGAATGCCAGGGTCGCGGCAGAGGCGGGCAATTTCCATCTGGTGGACTTCCGGAAGCTGCGCACCGGCGTCCACTTCGAGCAGAAGATACTCTATCTGGAAGATGCGGAATGCTCCCTCCTGGGCGGGACCTTTTCCGGCAAGGGGAGGATCGATTTCGGAACCGTGGGCGGCCCCCGCTACCAGGCATCCGTCAATCTCAAAAAAATCGCGGCCGAGAAGCTTCTCCATGTCCTGGGAACAACCAGGGAGCTCACCGGCGCCCTGTCGCTGGAAGGAGAGCTGACCGCCAAAGGGGACACGCTGGATGAAGTGAAGGCTTCTTCCCTGGGGAATCTGCGCCTCCACTGCGAGGATGGAAGCCTGCGGAAATTCGCCCTCCTCTCCAAGCTGTTCTCCATCCTCAACGTTTCCCAGCTCTTCAAGTTCCAGCTTCCGGATATGGTGTCCGGCGGCATGCCCTACGACACCATCACCGCCACCTTCTCCTTCAAGGACGGCGTGGTGAGGACCGAGGACCTGTACATCGACAGTGAAGCCATGAACATCTCCATAGTGGGCCAGTTCGATCTGGTGAAGAATCAGGTGGACGCGACCATCGGGGTGAAGCCCCTCCAGACCGTCGACAAGGTGGTGAGCCGCATTCCCATTGCCGGCTGGATACTGACCGGAAAGAACAAGAGCCTCATCACCACCTATTTCGAGGCCAAGGGGAGCATCGACAACCCGACCGTGAAGAGCATTACCGCCAAGTCCATGGCCAAGGGGGTGTTCGGCATCTTCAAACGCCTGTTCAGCCTGCCCGCGAAATTGATCACGGATACGGGCGAGGTGATCATTAATCAGTAAGAAAGGCAGGTACGAGGTTCGAGGTTCGAGGAGCGGGGTTACGCCCGGTGCAGGAGCGGCCTGCCCATGGCTATCCTGCCCGGCGTTCGCGGTCGGCATGCTCCGGTGAACAGCGGGGCCCGCTTTTTCACCGGCTCACGCTGTGCGGGGCTTGCCGGCATCCGGGTTTTCCAGTCGCGGATGGTGTCCAGAACGGCAAGATATCCGCAGTACATAACGAGAAGGGCTCCAAAGACGACCAACGGTTCCATGGGATGCCTCCTTTTTTCTTGATGAAAAAAGCATAGCGTAGGTGTGTGACAGAATAAGTCATATTGTAGGGCGGCGAAAGGTATGGGGAGGAAATTTCCATGGCGACACCGTCTTTCGCGGTGAGCGAAGGGAAAAACAGGCTGCTGCGGGAGATGATGGAGGCCCTGGGGGTCCGGGAGGAGGACCTCGCGGAGAGCTTCATCCGCTCTTCGGGCAAGGGGGGGCAGCACGTGAACAAGACCTCCACCTGCGTCTACCTGCGGCACCTCCCCACCGGCATCGAGGTGAAGTGCGGCACGGACCGGAGCCAGTCGGTGAACCGGTTCCTCGCCCGCCGCGAGCTCCTGGAAAAGATTGCGCGGCAGCGGGGCGAGGCGACCGCCGGGGATCGGGAGAGGGAAGCCGCGGCAAAGAGAAAGGCAAAGAGGAGGAAGAGGGCGAAGATGAAATACGGTACGGGAAACGGGGAGGAGTGATGGTTCGGAGGGAAGCGGTCCGCACACTGGAGTTCGACAGGATTTTGCGGGAGATATCCCGCTGGTGCCATTGCAGCGCGTCGCGGGACGCCGTGCTCGCAATTCTCCCCCTTTCCGGCCGGGAAGAGATCGGACGGCGTTTCGGCATGGTGCGGGAGATCCGGGGCATGACGGCCCAGGGTGTTCCCCTCAGGATATCCCCCTTCGAGGACGTATCTCCGATCCTGGAGAAACTGCGGCCGGAGGGGGCGGTACTCGCCCCCCTGGAACTGGTTTCCTTTCTGCCGCTGCTGGGCACCCTCGACGCCGTTGCCGGGCAGATGGGATACCGCGCCGACATCCCGCTCCTGCGCGAGATGGCGGCCTCCATTACCGGTTTTCCCGACATCCTCGACCCCCTGGAGCGCTCCCTTGACTCGGAAGGGAACATCCTTGACACCGCCTCCCGCCTCCTCTTCGACCTGCGGGCCCGCAAGCGCGCCCTCACCGCCAGGATTCGCAAGCGCCTGGAGGAGATTGTCCGGGAGCGGGACATCAGCGTCTTTCTCCAGGACGACTTCGTCACCCAGCGGGGAGGGAGATGGGTCATCCCGGTGCGCATGGACTCAAAGGGGCAGGTGCAGGGGGTGGTGCAGGGGGTGGTGCACGACGTGTCCAACTCCGGGGAGACCGCCTTCATGGAGCCCCTGGAGATCATCGGGCTGGCCAACGAGCTGGAAAACCTCACCGCCGAGGAGAAGGTGGAGGAGATCCGCATCCTGCGGGAGATCTGCGGCTGGATCCGGGAGGATTCCACGGAGATCGCCTCCCAGCAGGCGACCCTGGTTCACCTGGACATGCTGAACAGCATCGCCCTGTTTGCCGACTCCCTCGACGCACGGGTGCCGGAGATCGGCGATTCCCCCGCGCTCCGCCTGGTGCAGGCGCGGCACCCGATCCTGCTCCTTCTCCAGCGGGAGGGAAGCGCCTCGCGCATCGTTCCCCTGGACCTGGCCCTGGGCGGAAACGACACGGTGATGGTCATCACCGGCCCCAACGCGGGAGGGAAGACCATCGCCCTCAAGACCGCCGGCCTTCTGCTCCTCATGGCATTGTCCGGCATACCGGTGCCGGCGGACGAGACGTCGGTATTCCCCCTCAGCGACACCCTGCTGGCGGATATCGGCGACGAGCAGTCCATCGAGAGCAGCCTGTCGACCTTCTCGGCCCACGTGGCCAACATCTCCGGGATCCTGCGCCGTTCGGGACGGGGGAGCGTCGTCCTCCTGGACGAGCTGGGGACCGGCACGGAACCGGTGCAGGGCGCGGCCCTGGCCTGCTCGGTGCTCCAGGAGCTGCAGGAAGCGGGCGCCCTGGTGATCGCCACCACCCACCTCACCGACATCGTCGGTTTCGTACACCGCCGGGACGGCATGGTGAACGCCTCCATGGAGTTCGACCGGGAGACCCTGACCCCCCTCTACCGCCTCAAGAAAGGGGAGCCGGGCCAGTCCCACGCCCTGGAGATCGCGCGGCGCTACGGCCTGCCCGATGCCGTCATCGAACGGGCCCAGGGGATGATGGGGAGGATGGAGTCGGAGTTCCATGCCCTGCTGGACGACCTGAAGGCGCAGCGAAGACACTATGACGAGACCCTGAACGACCTGGGGACGCGGGAGCGCGTCCTCGCGGAGCGGGAGCGCCTCCTGGAAGAGCGCCGGGCCGGATGGGACCGGGAGCGCCGCGCGTCTCTGGAGAAGGCGTACCGCGAGGCGCGGGAGATCGTGTCGGGGGTGAAGCGGGAGGCGAATGCAATCCTGGAGGAGGCGAAACGGGAGCGGAGCCGCGCCTCCATGAAGAAGCTGGCCGTGGTCGAGGAGCGGGTTGAGGAAAAGCTCCGGGAACTGGACGTGGAGTCGTACCTCTCCCTGGATCAGGTCCGTGAAGGGGACACGGTTTTCGTTCGCTCCATCGGCTTTGACGCGGTGGTCCGCTCGGTGGACCCGAAGACGAACCGTATCCGCCTGCAGGCGGCGGGCAAGGACTTGGAGGTCGGCCTGGCGGATATCGGCAAGCGCACGGGAGCAGCTCCCAAACCGGCGAAACGGTCGCGAAAAAAGGAAGCGGAGCGGGAAGAGACCCCGCACCGGCTCCACCTCATCGGCCTGCGGGTGGAAGACGCGCTCAAGAAACTGGAGCCGTTCCTCAACCACGCCTCCCTGGACGGCATCGGCGAGGTGTGCATCGTCCACGGCAAGGGGACCGGCGCGCTGATGCGGGGTGTGCGGGAATACCTGGACGGCCATCCCCTGGTGGAGTCGTTCCGGGACGGGGAGGCGTTCGAAGGGGGCGGCGGGGTGACTATTGTTAGAATCAGGTGAAAAGTGAAAAGT
>CALABV010000103.1 GCA_937886325.1 uncultured Geobacter sp. | reverse complement strand
TTGTTTTTTCTGGCGCGCCCGGAGGGATTCGAACCCCCGGCCAATGGCTTCGAAGGCCATTGCTCTATCCAGCTGAGCTACGAGCGCGAATGCATGGGAGGCCACTCTATCCCAAGTGCCGAGAATAAATCAAGCCCCTTTTCCCCACCGTCAATTCCCGCTGTTTTTTCTTGTCGCTCTGCCGCAATCCGTTTATCCTGTCCCCATGCTTATCGAAATGCACGCGCACTCACAAGAGCACTCCCGCTGCAGCGGCGTGACTGCCGCGGACCTGATCCGGCAGGTGTTCGCAAAGGGACTCCAGGGCATTGTCTTTACCGATCATCACTACCTGTGGAACGAGGATGAACTGCGTTCCGTGCGCCACGGGGCGGCCGTTCCCGACCACTTCCTGATCATGACCGGTCAGGAGGTGAAGACAGCCGACGCCGGCGACGTCCTCGTGTACGGGGCTTACAGGACACTGGAACGCGGCGTCTCCCTGGCCGGGATACGCGAACGTTTTCCCGATGCCGCACTGGTATGGGCGCACCCCTATCGCAACGGCAGGGTACCCGATGACGGCTCGCTTCTCCTCCCCGAACTGGACGCCGTCGAGATCTTCAGCTCTAACCACTCCGTGCGGGAAAACAGCAGGGCGCTCCGGGACTGGCACCGTCTCCGTTTTACCGCCATCGGCGGCACCGACACCCACGGCAGCGGATATGCCGGGCTCTACCCCACCCAGTTCGACCATCCGGTCAGGACCATCCCGGAGCTTGCCCTGGAGATCCGCACAGGCCGCTGCCGCCCCTTCCTGAAGGAGATACCCCGCTCGGGGGCCAACAGCGAAGTGACCGAGGTAACCATCGGCGCCAAGGGAACGGACGAGGTCCGCGAGAGGATCATCATCAAGACCATCTCCAATCCGCACAAATGGAAAACGGCCGACCGGGCCTTTCACGTCATGGAAGCCATCGCCCGGCACGGCTTCGAAAACGGCCCCTACCGGGTACCCATCCCCATCGATCAGGATCACGACACCATGACCCTCATCGAACAGGGGATACGGGGGAAATCCCTGTTCGATATTCTCCTGAGCTCGTCCCGGGACGACGGCCGGCTGTATCTGCGCATGGCGGCCCGCTGGCTTGCCCGGCTCCACTCCTCCCGGCTCCGCATCACCCCTGCCGGAGAGTTTTCGGCAAAAGAGCCCGAGCGGCTGGAGAGATACCTGGAACGATTCACCGCCATCGGCCACCGCCACGCCCGGCGCGCGGAAGAAATCGTGAGCGCCGTCAGAAAAGAGGAAATCCGCCGCTACCGGCACGACCCGGAGGCGCTGGTGCAGGGCCACGGTGACTTCCACCCCAAGAACGTCATTATCGGCAGGGACAGCCAGGAAAACAGGGAGACGCTGTTTGTGGCAGCCATCGATTTCGAGAGTTCGTTGCGGATTCCTCCGGCCTTTGACGTGGGGTGCTTCCTGGCCCAGTTCCGCAACCAGTTTTTCCCCCACAGGGAGATCCTTCGGGATATTTCCGTGGAGGAGTTCCTTGATGCATACCGCGAGTCATCGGGAGAGCTGGACGACGATTTCCAGCGCCAGGTGGATCTCTTCCGGGCCCGCGCCAACATGAGCATCGCGGCTTATCTCATTAAGCTGGGGCTCGGGGAAAGCGAGGACCTCTGGAGGGTCCTCGTGGAGGCGGAACAGGCCCTGTGTCTGCTGTGACCGGGTCGATTTTTCCACTGGCGGAGCCCTGTTTTCCCGCTATAATGTACGGGCAATAGATATCCCCTGAATCATGATGCCTGAATGCCGAGGCAAGCGGAATGCCGGGGTTTGAACGTCGCTGATGCTGTTTCTCAACGGATACGCCGGGTGAACGTCGTCGGGCCGGTTCAACCCATGCGAATGCAGAAAACCGAGGTGTTCCGCGAAGGCAAGGCGCGAAGGCTTCGCAGATTCAGGTATCCAAAATCAAGGAGGTCGCAGCCCATGATCAGCAAGAAGATGGTCCAGACGTTGAACAAGCAGCTCAACAACGAACTCTATTCCGCCTACCTCTACCTGTCCATGTCATCCTTCACCACGTTCATCGGCCTCAAGGGCGCCGCAAACTGGTTCATGGTGCAGTACCAGGAAGAAATGACCCATGCCATGAAATTTTACGACTACCTCAACAGCCAGGGCGAACACGCGCAACTGGCGGCAATCGCCGCCCCGCCCACGGAGTTCGGCACCCTTCTCTCCATGTTCGAGCAGACGCTGAAGCACGAGCAGTTCATCACCAAGTGCATCAACGACCTCATGGATCAGGCGGTCAAGGAGAAGGATCACGCCACCCAGATATTCCTCCAGTGGTTCGTGACCGAGCAGATTGAGGAAGAGGGGAACGATAATGACATCATCGCCAAATTGAAGCTGGTGGGTGACAGTACCCAGGGGCTGATGATGGTCGACCGGGACCTGGCTGCGCGCGTTTTCACCCCACCCGCGACAGCCGCCTGACAGGCGCCGGGAACCGGAAGCGAAGAGGACTCTGACATGAAAGTTCGGCTCTGTGACAAGAACAAGGGAAAAGGGAAGATAGAGAAAAAGTTGGCCGAAAAGATGCCCGATCTGGACGTGAAGGTGAAAAAATGCATCGATATCTGCGATGAATGCTCCAAGGCAAAGATCGCCCGGGTCGACGGCAGGAAAATCGTTGCCAAGGACGGCGACGAGCTTATTGAAAAGATTGCAAAGGCAGCACAAAAGAAGTGACCGCCATCGTCAGGGGGGGCTCTTTCCGAGCTCCCCCTGACGAATTCCTCTACCCCTCCTCCCCTGAAATCATTCCCCGACGGAAATTCCGGAAGACAGGATGTCCCCCGGGCACACCGCGATCCCCACGGAAGCAGCCTTCACGCCTCACAGCATGCATCTCCATCTGATACTTGACACTATTTATCGGGTATGCTATTCGATATTCACTACTTATTTTACAAAGCCTGTCGTCAACAAAAGGGGCGTTCCATGTTGAAGAAAATACGGGAAGACATCAAGGCGGTGTTTGAAAGGGATCCCGCGGCGCGGAGCATGCTGGAGGTCATCTGCTGCTATCCGGGCCTTCACGCCGTGTGGCTGCAGAGAATCTCCCACTGGTTCTGGGTCCGCCGCCTCTATTTCATCGGCAGGTTCATTTCCCATATCGCCCGCTTTCTCACCGGTATCGAGATCCATCCCGGAGCGGTCATCGGCAGGCGGGTATTCATCGACCACGGCATGGGGGTGGTGATAGGCGAGACGGCGGAGATCGGGGACGACGTGACCCTGTACCACGGGGTAACCTTGGGCGGGGTCAGCCTGGAAAAGGTGAAGCGTCACCCCACCGTGGAGGAGAACGTTGTCATCGGTTCCGGCGCCAAGGTGCTGGGGCCGTTCACCGTGGGAAAGGGGAGCAAGATAGGCTCCAACTCGGTGGTGGTCAAGGAGGTGCCGCCAAATGCAACGGTAGTCGGCGTACCCGGCAGGATGGTGATGACCGGGGAAAAGCCCGCTGAAAAGACCGACCTTGATCACGGGAAGCTGCCTGACCCGGAAGCAAAGGCCATCGCCTGCCTGTTCGACCAGATACGCGAACTGGAGCGTAAATACAATGAACTGGCGCGGGACCATGAGGCCCTGAAGCAGTGGCTGGATCGCTGACATGACGGCGCAGAACAACGCACAAGGCTCTGCGCGGGTGGCCGTCGCCATGAGCGGGGGCGTGGATTCGTCGGTTGCGGCTGCCCTGCTCCGGGAACAGGGGCACGTGGTGATCGGTATTACCATGCGCGTCTGCGACCATCCGGCGTTTCCCTCGGAACAGGACGGCGTCTCAGACCATGTGGCCGATGCCCGCCGCGTGGCGGACCAGCTCGGCATCCCGCTGCACGTGGTGGACTTCCGGGAAAGGTTTAGGCGGCTTGTTATCGACGACTTCGTTGATGAATACTACCGGGGCCGAACCCCGAACCCGTGCGTCCGCTGCAACCGGACCGTCAAGTTCGGCCTGTTGCTGGACGCGGCCCGAGAGCTGGGCGCCGACTGGCTGGCTACCGGCCACTACGCGCGAATCGAACATGGCGCTGACGGATTCTTTCACCTCCTGAAGGGGGACGATCCCGGCAAGGACCAGTCCTATTTCCTGTTTGCCCTCACCCAGGAGCAGCTCTCCCGCTCCCTGTTCCCCCTGGGCGGTCTGACGAAGCCGGGGGTTCGCGCAATCGCCGCGCGCCTCGGTCTGCGCGTCGCGGAAAAGGGGGAGAGCCAGGAAATCTGTTTTATCCCTGATGACGACTATGTCCGTTTCCTTGAGGGAGAAAAAGGGGTTGGTCTCCTTTCCGGCGACATCGTCGACAAACGGGGCACTATCCTGGGAAGACACGGCGGCACGTACCGCTTCACCATCGGCCAGCGCAGGGGACTCGGTATTGCCTGGAAAGAACCGCTCTACGTCCTGGGCGTGGATGCGGAACGCGGGCAAGTCGTGGTCGGCCCCAAGGAAGAACTCTTCCGTGACTGGCTGACCGCGGCACGGGTGAACTGGATGATGCCGACGCCGGCGACGGAGTTCGCCGCATCCTGCAAGATCCGCTACCGCCACCAGCCGGTGGCGTGCCGCGTCCTGCCGCTTCCCGGCGACCGCGTGGAGGTCAGGTTCCTGGAACGGGAAAAATCGGTGACGCCGGGGCAGGCGGTGGTTTTCTACGAAGGGGACCGGGTCCTGGGCGGCGGCTGGATCGAAGAAGGGCTATGAAGAGAGTCTCCATCGTCACCCTCGGGTGCAAGACCAACCAGTTCGAGTCGGCGGGCATGTCCGAGTCCCTCGTCAAAGAGGGTTTCGAGATCGTCCCCTTCGGGGAAGAAGCGGATATCTGCGTCATCAACACCTGCACGGTCACGGCCCGGACCGATGCGGAGTCCCGCCGCCTGATCCGGCGGGCCCACCGCCGCAACCCCTCGGCCGTCATTGTCGTGACCGGCTGCTATGCGCAGCTCTCGCCCGAACTGTTCCGGGAATTCCCCGGCGTATCCCTGATTATCGGCAACAGCGAAAAAAGGGACCTTGTCGAACTGTTGCGGGTGGCGGACGTCAAGCCGACGGTCCGGGTGGCCGACATATCCCGCGAGCGCCGCGCCGATCCCCTCCTGCTCGAAACCTTTGCCGAGCACACCAGGGCATTCCTGCAGGTGCAGAACGGCTGCGACTCCTGGTGCTCCTACTGCATCGTCCCCCACGTCCGCGGGCGAAGCCGCAGCGTCTCCCCGGACCGGGCGCTGGAAGGCATGCGCACCTTCGCGGCGCGGGGCTTTCGCGAGGTAGTGCTCACCGGCATCCACCTGGGCGCGTACGGCCTGGACCTTTCGCCCCGCTCCACCCTGTTCGACCTGGTCGACCGGGCGGAGCGGGAGCGCATCGTCCCCCGCTTGAGGCTCGGCTCCATCGAGCCGACCGAGATATCCGACACCCTTGTCGAGCTCCTGGCGAACGCCGACACCCTCTGCCCCCATCTTCACATCCCCCTGCAGAGCGGCGACGACCGGATACTCGCTGCCATGAACCGCCCGTACACCACCGCCTTCTTCCGGGAAGTCGTGGAAAAGCTGGCAACGGCCGTCCCTCCCATCTTTCTCGGCACCGACATCATCGCCGGGTTCCCCGGCGAGACCGACGAGGCTTTCCAAAGCGGCTACCGCTTTCTGGAATCCCTCCCCTTTGCCGCCTTCCACGTCTTCCCCTTCTCGCCGCGGCACGGCACGCCGGCGGCTACAATGCCGGGACGGGTGCCCGCGCATGTGATCAAAGAGCGGGCCGAGGCGCTGCGAAACCTGTCGGCTGAAAAGAAGAAACGATTTTTCGAGGGATTTCTCGGAAAGGAACTGGACGTGCTCCTGTTGGAGCAGGAAGAGAACGGAGTGTTGAAGGGGCTGTCGAGGAACTATATCCCGGTTTCGATACTCTGCGATGCGGCACGGATCAACGACGAAGTGAAAGTGAGGGTGACGGGGGTGGAGAAAGATTACGTGCTGGGTACTGTGGTGTCTTAGGAGACCGGCACTGGCGGGCTTTCATCCTCCTTCCGCAACCGCCCGTCAAGAAGATGTCTCGGCTGGACATTTGACAGGGCCTTGAGCAGACTCCTCTTCACATGGGGGTTTTCCTTTTCCAGTTCCGTGAGCAGTTCCTTCATCCTTTTGCGCTGCAGGTCAGCGCCCCCGCCCACCGGGCAGCGGCACCCGACCGCCGGATATTGGTTCATTGCCGCAAAAGTCACGATGTCCCGCTCTTCCACGTACACCAGGGGACGGATGACCGTGGTCTCACCGTTGTCGGCCAGCATGCTTGCGGCCATGGCCTTCAGTGAGCCGACGAAGAACTGGTTCAGGAGCAGCGTCTCCACGAAATCGTCCAGGTGGTGGCCCAGTGCCAGTTTGTTGCAGTTGAACTGCTGGGCCAGGGTATAGAGCACCCCGCGCTTCAGTCGGGCGCAGATGGAGCAGAAGGAGGAGCCGGGCCGCCGCTTCTCTTTGATAATATCGAAGTGATTTGTCTGTTCCATGTGACAGGCAAAGCCGTGCCGGACGAGATGATCCTCGATAATGTCCGCCCGGTAGCCGGGATACCCGGAGTCGATGTTGATTGCCAGTATCTCGTAGCGTATCGGTGCCCTCTTCCGCAATGCCTCCAGCAGATGCAGCAGAGTGTAGGAATCCTTCCCCCCGGAAACCGCCACGGCGATGCGGTCCCCCTCCTCTATCAGGCTGAAATCGGCGATGGCCCTTCCCACCGCGTTTTTTATCCTCTTGTACAGCTTTTCCTCAGGTGACGACACGGATACCTCGAAAATCGTTTTTCAGCAGGGTAGCGGAAACGGACGAATGAAGTCAAGAACGCCGCGACACTGCGCGGCAACAAGAACGTCCCTTGCCCGGAACCGGCGCCTCTGGTATGGTGGACGTGAATCCAGGAAGAGGTCCGAAAAAACATGCCCCATACCCGCACCGGCATCATCGAGGTCGCCATCCCGCTGCCGCTGGACCGCACGTTCCACTACAGCGTGCCGGAACATCTGCGGACCGCCGTCCGGCAGGGTGTGCGCGTTTTCGTCCCCTTCGGACGGAGAAAGGTGACCGGCTACGTGCTGGGGCCTGCCGCACCCACCGGCGGAGAGTTGAAAGATATCATCGGGGTCCTGGATGATGCCCCCCTCTTCACCCCCAGTGAACTGGCATTCTTCCGCTGGATCGCCTCCTACTACCTCCACCCCCTGGGAGAGGTCATAAAGACCGCCCTGCCCGCCGGCATCAATCTCGAAAGCCGTCGCGGCCCGACGGATGGGGACGCAAACGACACGGAACGCATCAGGGGCGGAAGGACCATCCGGCTGGAGCGCTTCTACCGGGCAACGGAGGGAGCCGCCGAAGTTGCATCCGTTCGCGGAACAGGGGCGCGGATTCTCCTGCACCTGCTGGAGAATGGGGAAGCATCTCGTTCCCGCCTCAACAGCCTGTTCCCCAACCCCGCCGCTCCCTTGAAGAGGCTGCTGGAGCGAGGACTCGTTACCGTTGATGAGCGCGAGGTCTATCGTGACCCGTTTGCGGAGGAGGTGTTCGAACCGGCCCTTCCGCTTGCTCTCAACGAAAGCCAATCGGCCGCCTACGACAGGATTGCGTCAGCCATCTCGCGGGGGGAGTTCTCTCCCTTTCTCCTGCACGGTGTTACCGGCAGCGGCAAGACCGAGGTCTACCTCCATGCCATCGCCCATGCCCTGGAGCAGGGGAAGACCGCGCTCATTCTCACGCCGGAGATCGCCCTCACCCCGCAGCTCGTGAAGAGGTTCCGGAGCCGATTTTCCCAAGGGATAGCCGTGCTGCACAGCGGCCTGACCCCCGGCGAACGGTTCGACGAGTGGAGGCGCATCCGGCGCGGCGAGGTCTCCATCGTGATCGGCGCGCGCTCCGCCATCTTCGCCCCCTTGGAGGATCTGGGAATCATCGTGGTGGATGAAGAGCACGAAGCATCGTACAAGCAGTCCGACGGGGTGACCTACAATGCCCGCGACTTGGCACTGGTGCGGGGAAAGATGGAAAAGGCGGCGGTAGTGCTCGGTTCCGCCACCCCGCTCATCACGACTTTTCACGCTGCCCGGCAGGGAAAGCTGCACTATCTGGGGCTCCCGGAGAGGGTGCGCGGCCTGTCCCTGCCGGAAACCCGCATCCTGGATGCACGGCGGCTGAAAAACGCCGCTTTTTCACCGGAACTGGCGGACGCCCTTATCGAGAACCTGGAGCACGGCGGACAGTCCCTGCTGTTCCTCAATCGCCGGGGATTCGCCACCTTTCTCGTCTGCCGCGACTGCGGCCACGTGTTCAGGTGTCCCAATTGTTCCGTCACCCTCACCTATCACCGGGCGAAACAGCGCCACTTCTGCCACTACTGCGACTTCTCCCTCCCTGCCCCGTCCGTCTGTCCCGGCTGCAACGGCGCCGACATCGGCCTTTTCGGCAAGGGGACGGAACGGTTGGAGGACGAGGTACGTGAACTGCTCCCCGGAGCGCGGGTCGCACGCATGGACAGCGATACCACGGGGGGCCGGGGCGGACACGCCCGCATCCTGAGAAAATTGGAGGAGGGAAACATCGATATCCTGATCGGAACCCAGATGATCGCCAAGGGACATGACTATCCCGGCGTGACGCTGGTTGGGGTGGTCTCGGCGGACGCAACCCTCAACCTCCCCGATTTCCGGAGCGCGGAACGCACCTTCCAGCTGGTGAGCCAGGTCATGGGACGGGCTGGACGCGGCGATGCTCCCGGAAAGGTCCTGATACAGGGGATGGCGCCGGACCACTACGCCCTTGCCAGGGCCGCCGCCCACGACTACGAGGGTTTCTTCGACGACGAGTTGTCCTTCCGCGAGGAGGCGGGGTATCCCCCGTTTTCCCACTTGGCGCTGGTGAACCTTTCCTGCACGGCTGAAAAACCGGTTGAACAGGCGGCTCTTGAGGCTGCGGCCATGCTGCGCGAGATGCGCCGCGTGACGAATGCAAGGGTGGAGATCCTCGGTCCCGCCCCGGCCCCCCTGGCAAAGGTCCGGGGACGTTTCCGCTGGCAGGTCCTTTTGAAAGCCGGGAACCGCACGGACATGAAAAAAGTGCTGTCAACGTTCCGGACGCACTGGAATCCGTTGCGCATCATCCGGACGAATGTGGATATAGACCCCGTCGATACCCTGTAATTCCGTCTCCCCATCCAGCCTTCACCCCACCAACCGCTATTGCCGTTTGTCGCACATCTTTTCTCTCGTGACTGTTCTCCGCGGCGCTTGACTACCACGCAATTAAAGAGAAAATGTAGGGCGTGGACAGGCGCACTATCGCGTACCATTCCGAGAAGGGAAAACGGCAATGGAGAAAAAACAGGCAAAAGAAGAGGAGAGAAGGCCCTCGCAACAAAAACCGATGCACTATGAGCTTGCGAAAAGGGAAATGACGGAAGAAGAACTGGAAAAAATCAAGAACATGAACTGGGAGTGGTACTATAACTGCTACCTGTACATGGATGAGCCGATTATGGTCTTATGCAAGATTTGCGGCGCGACAAATATCTTTCTCCCTCGTGAAATGTCGAAGAAGTGCGCGGAATGCGGGATCGAGTGCCGCAGATGCGAGGTTGACGAAGATAAGAAATGACGGCGTCAGTGTGCGGAGCCTCCCTTTGGATGGAAACAGGCGAATGATGCTTCCGTCCAGCGTCGAAACCGGCAATTGTAGCAGGACTTGAGATCATCCGCGACTATCTCCTCCTCCACATCTTCATGAAATACCGCACAGTTTTCGGCAGCCAAGGCAGCCCCGGCCCAATCGTTCTTTCCAGCGCGATACACTCGTACGCCATCAACGGAAACACTCCACATCGGACAACTCCTCCCCGTCATTTTTCGTCTTTACCGCAGGTACGGCACCCGACGGATTGTACCCGAGGCATCCGGTATAATCAAGAATATATATCGGGAATTTCCACGAAAGTCAGCAGGCGCTTCCCGGTGGACAGCCGATAGAAGATACTATCTTGCTCTTTTGAAATATATTTTGTTATATAGCGAAACAGAGCACGCCGACGTCAACCCGCGGGACGGCTCCGCCGACGCGCACCGTAACCTCTCACAAGGAGAAAAAGATGCCAAAGACGCTAAAGACAGGACTTCTGTTTCTGGCGAGCTGCCTGCTGCTTGCGGGAGGCCTGCCGACCCTTGTTTCAGCCGCCTACCACCACATGGGCGAGTCGGACTCGCCGAAATTCCAAAAAACATACCCCGGCGCGACAGGGACGAAACTGGACGCCTGCACCCTCTGCCACAGCGGGGGCACGGATACCATCAAGGGAAAGAAAACAACCTTCGGAAGCTGCCAGTGGTGCCACTACCGGTACGGCTACGACGGGAAGGGCGACAAGAGCGCCACGCTGAACCCCTATGGACGGGAGTACCGCGACGCCGGTCGGAACACGGCCGCCCTGAGATCGATTGAGTCCCGGGATTCCGATGGTGACGGATACTCCAACATCGACGAGATCCGATCGGTTCGCTACCCGGGAGACGCCAAGGACGACCCGTCGAAAACGGTCGCACCGTTCCGCATCTTCACAAGGGAACAACTCAGGTCCATGCCGCAACACTCACAGTTTCTGCTGATGAATGCCTCGAAAGACGGCGACTACTACGCCGAGTATTCGGGGGTGATTATGGAGCATCTCCTTGCCAGGGCCGGCGCCTCCCCCTCGGCGACAAAAATAACCGTGTACTCCCCGGACGGTTATTCCCAGGGGCATCCCATGGAGGCGGACAACTCCGGCGACCCGCACGTGAAGGGGAGCTATCCGGCCGCCCCCTTCTATTATGCCGTGGAAGCCGACAAGGCAAAGACCTCGTACGGCTGGTGCGACTACAGTTCACCCGGTGTCGCGGGGCGCAAGAACGGCGATTTCATCGCGACGCTCAACGGCCTCCGGCTTCTCCTCGCACTGCGGGTAGACGACAGGGACCTCGTTCCGGGCACGTTGGGCGTGGGCAACAGGCTGGCGAGAAACAGCGAAGGGCCGTACCGCGTTATCGCCCCGCAGAAAATCGTCTCGCCTCCCGACCAGCCATCGAACAATCCCGACCGGGGAACGATCTGGCCCTATGATTTCAACCTGGACCACAACGCTGGAACCTCGACAAAATGCGCGACCATCATCAAGGTGGAGCCGCTTCCGGCCGGGACAACCGATATAGACATCATGGAAGCGGGCTGGGGGTACATCGATCAGGGAAAGCTGATCATCTACGGAAATCTAGAGGGTCCGCGGCTTGTCTCCCCGGAAAACCGGGATGTCGACGTGGCGCGGCAACCGACGGTTTTTTCCTGGGAAAAGAGTCCGGGAGTGGACGCGAAGGACATCGTCAGCTACAGGCTTGACTATACCAGCGAGGACCCTTCACGAGCTCGATGGAAATCTGTAGTGGTACCGGTGAAACCGACAAACGGCGCGAGAAGCGCCTTGCCCGGCGCGGGGATGGCCTTTTTCGGCATATGTGGACTGGTGGCGATGGCAAGGGGAAAAAGAACTCGAAGGATTGCCTCTTTCCTGATGGCCGGGGCATTGGTTACGGCTGTTCTTGCTTCGTTCGGAGGCGCCGAAGGGCCATACGCGAACGACACGAAATCCCTCGGCCGGCACAGCGTATCCGTCACTCTGGAGGCAGACACCGCCTACTGGTGGCGGGTAACCGACCTTGACAAGAACGGCGGCAGCACAACGAGCGAGATAGCGAGCTTCAGAACGGGAAAATAGCGGGAGAGCGGCGCCTCGCCGACCGCGGGAAAATTTTCCAAATCAACGCAAAGGGCCGGGAACATCACCATGTCCCGGCCCGTTCTCGTTTCAGATTCACGCTGGACGCTTCACCGGCCCTGCACCGGAGCGGAGAGAGACACGTCAAAGGTCCGTCCATTCGATGAAAAACGGACGCGGGCCTGCTGTATTTCCACGATCTTCGCGCCACCGACCGTATTCCCTTCCGACAGAAGGGTGCCGTTAACCACCGCCCTGCGGGCGGATCGCTCATCCTGCCAGGCAATCCCGGAGACCGTCAGGCCTCCACCCGACGACCCACTCCCCTGATACGAGTCGCCGCCACGGTCACTGGCCGCGGTCGGCGGCGGTGTCCTTACGGGGATCTCAGTCCGGGCCGCGCGCTGTTGCGGGGATGTAGGAAGGGGTTCGGTCCGGGGAACGGAAGGCGCCGCGGCGCGGACCGGGGGCGCTTCCTGTACCCGCGGGGCCGGCGGGGTCGATGCCCTTTCAGCGATAACCGGCTCCCGCGGGCCGACGTGCGTATCAGCGGCAGGGCTCTCAGTCTCTCGGACAACTCCCCGATCGCGCCATAAAACAGCCACCGCCACGACCAGGATCAACAGTACGAGCCCCACGCCGACGGTTGTCGCATTCACCGGTCCCGTTCGCTTCGAGGTGCGGGAAACACGATGGTTCCCTCTGACTATTTCATCGGAAATATTCACATTTCCGCCTCTGCGTGCGGCCTTTTCCTGTTCCAGCTTTTTCAGAGCATCCAGTATGAAACTCATCGGGTTATGACTCCCCTTTCTTCACGAGTCTGGGAGATGCGGACATTCCTCCCGCGCGATACAGGAGAAGCAGTGTCTGATTCCCCACCACTCCGTCGGGCTCCAGGCCGTTCGCCGCCTGGAAGCGCCGCACCGCCGCGACAGCGGCGTCATCGAACACGTCGTTTACGGGCCCTTGATAGACCCCCGCTCCCCGCAGCATCTTCTTCAGTGTCCGAATGGACTCACCGCTGGTTCCGGTCTTGGTGACGGGGGGAATGTTCAGGGGATTCTTCCACAGGAGATAACTGCGTCCGGACCAGATGCCCTCCACCTCGGCGCTCCTGACGGAACTCCGTTCCCTCGGTTGGGGCGAGAGAATAAGCTTGCCGTCTTCCGTTCCCAGAAGGGCCAGGTACCGCTTCCCACCTTCCGGCAGGGTCATTTCGAGGAGTGCCGGGTAGTCCATGCGGAGCAGAGCGCCCAGATTTCCCGTGAAGCGTGAAACACGGAGCCCGCTCCGCGCAGCGAGATCTTCCAGACGTAACGAGGCCGAATCTTTCCCCTGTACGACCGGCGGCACACCCCAGGCCCGTGCCAGCGAATTGAAGGCCACGACCACACTCTCTCCTTCCGTCTGCTTTGCCAGGATTTCCCGTATAGCGTGGGAAGATGCGGTTTGTGCGAGCTGTTCGTCGCGTTTCTCCGTGAGGGCGCCCCGGTCGTCGGGAGCAGACCTTTCCCCCACACCCGGCAAGCCGCGCATCAGGGTAAAGAGCCCGAACAAAGCCAGCATAGCCACGGCTGCAATTCCCGCGAAACGGGCGAACCTTCGGACCGGAAAAGGAGAGACCTCTTTCCTCACATCCGCTATTGCTTCGGCCGCCATACGGGCCGTTATCTCGCCGGTACCCTTCGTGTACGCCACCAGAAGTGCCCGGTCGCACACCACATTGATGAGGCGGGGAAGCCCTCCCGAATAGCGGAAAACTTGTTTCAACGCGCCGGGGGTAAAGATATCGAGCCGCCGTCCGCCTGCCACCTCCAGGCGGTGCTCGATGTACTCGACGGTATCGGAATAATCCATGGGACACAGGTGATAGCGGACCATTATCCGCTGGCTCAATTGCCTGAGCTCCGAACGCCGCAGCTTCTCACGCAGTTCCGGCTGCCCCACCAGCACAATCTGGATCAGTTTGTCCCGTTCCGTTTCCAGGTTCGAGATGAGCCGTATCTGTTCAAGCACCTGCGGTTCAAGATTCTGCGCCTCATCGATGACAAGCACAACGGTGCGGCCGGCTGCGTTCTCCCGGAGCAGGAAACGGTTCAGGGAATCCAACAGCCGTGAATTGACCTGGTCGTCCGACGGTATGCCGTATTCATGGTTAATGTTCTGCAGAAGCTCAAGCGCGGAAAGGGAAGGATTGAAGATGAGAGCGGTACGGTAGCTGTCACTGTCCAACTGGTTCAGCAGCGTTCGCAGCACCGTGGTTTTACCGGTGCCGACCTCACCCGTCAGTTCGATGAATCCCGCGTGATTATCAATCCCGTAAAGAAGATGCGCAAACGCTTCTTTGTGGTTTTTACTGAGGAATATGAACTGGGGGTTGGGGGTTATGGTGAAAGGCTTTTCCAGGAAACCGAAATAGCTACAATACATACTGCTCTCCCAGCCGAATGCTTCGCGAAAAAAAGCGGATACATAGCGAACTCCGCTCCATCGTCACGACCCAGCTCGCCGGATTTTCTGAAATCCCCGCAATCTTTTCTGTTTTCATCAGCCTGCATCCGTGATGTCCGAATGCCGGGGTTTGAACGTCGCCGATGCTGTATCACGCCGGGTGAACTTCGTCGGACTGGTTCACCCCACGCCACTGCGGGAAACCGAGGCGCTCCGAGAAGGCGAAGGCATGAAGGCGTCACATATTCAGGGTCTGACAAAGATTTGTAAGTATATACCGGTTGGAACAAGTTCGGAAGCATTTTTTCCGGAAATCCCGACGGCGGGACAGGAGACAAACGGGATGCCTGCACATGAATTTTCACACTTCCTCCACCCGAATCGAAGCCAGCTTTAGAATTGCTTTTTAGGCTTTTTTTGTTATTATCTCATCCACCGAACAGAGGCTCTCGCCGACACGTCACTCCACGATGCTGTCACGAGAGACAGGGACGACAGACACGGGTCGGACGCCCGATACTTTTCGCAAGGACGGGGAAATACCAATGCGTTGTGGATCATTGCTTGTCATCCTTTTTTCACTGATTACCGTTACCGCCTGCTTCGCCGAATCGCGGAGCTACCGTGACGATGCGCTGTCCGCCATGGAAGCCGTTCGCAAGAGTACGCCGCCCCCCCCGCTGGCCGCGGAATATGCCAGCATCATGGATACATTTTCAAGGGCGGAGGAACTGACCCGACAGAACAGTGTCGATGAGGCGGGAAAACTGTATCACCTGACCCTGCTGAAATGCTCGCTCTACGAAAAAAAGGTTAAAGCCCTTACGACATCGTCGACGAACGGGGAACAACCTCCCCCGCCAGTTGCTCCTGCCGACGTTCCTTCCGATGGAAGTCCGGAGACAACGCCCGATACGCCTCCAAGGATTCCCGGCAACGACAATCCACGGAAGGTCTCGCCACCACCCGATACGGCGGCCGCCGGCAAGAGTTCCTTCACTGCGAACGAAGGTGAAGAGGATGCGGATAACGGCCCGGTAAGTTCGCGACTCATGATCGGGGAAAAAAAGGTCTATACCGTCAAGAAACGGCAGTCACTGCGTACGCTCGGCGCGAAGTTGGGAGTCAACTGGCGAACCATCGCGCGTGACAACAACCTGGACCCCTCGCAACCGCTGGAACCGGGGATTAAACTGCACATAAACACCCGCAGAATCGTGCCGAAGACCCGCACGGAAGGAATCGTGATCAACATTCCGGATCGCACCCTCTATTTCTTCCGTGATCGGAAACTCGAGAAAGCGGTGCCGGTGGGCCTGGGAATGCCTACAAACACCAGGACTGTGAGTTGGCAGACACCCACGGGAAAGTTCAGGATAACCTCGAAGGTAAAAGACCCCACATGGTTTGTCCCGCCATCCATCCAGAAGGAAATGAAGCAAAAAGGAAAGGTCGTTCAGGTAAAGGTTCCGCCCGGCAAGCGAAATCCCCTGGGCAGATACGCCCTTAAGACCTCCATGTCGGGGATCCTCATCCACGGGACAATCCGTCCGGCATCCATCAATACCTTCAGCAGCCATGGCTGCATCCGGGTTCACCCCGCGAAAATTGAGGAGATTTTTCCGGACATCAGGGTAAACACAGGCGGGGAGATTATCTATCAGCCGGTAAAGGTTGCTCTTTCCGACGACGGGCGGGTTTTTCTCGAGGTTCATGGCGACGTTTACAGGCGCATCAAGAACCTGGAAGATGAGGCGAAAGGACAACTCAACCGGTATAACGCGGAAAACAAGGTTGATTGGGACAAGGTTCGGTCTTCGTTGCGAAGGAAGTCAGGCATCCCGGAAGACGTGACCCTGACGGAAACCGAGGAGCCCGGACGGATCAGCAAGAATGGCGGCGCCGTTACCACCGCAAGTCAATAGAACCCCTGAATACACGCCAAACCGTTATCCGACCACGACCCTCCACCTTCCGCATCCGTGGCGAGGCATCTGCCGCCGGCCGGCCTTCGTGTTCGTCGCTCTTGATCACCGCAGAACCTATTCCAACCGGAAATCCCCCTCCGTCAGACCGGCATTCTTCTTCATTCGATGAAAGGTGATAACAGTCCGGTCCCGATTATTCTCCTCCAGAACGAGCCTCTTCAAACGTCCGTCCTGGGACAGGGAGAGTTGAATCTCTCTCATGGCCCCCCTTTTCCGCGGAGCAATCTCAAGGATTACGGTTGACCCGCGCTTTTCCGCACGAACATCGAAACCGTCGGGGAGACTCTTCACCGGACGGTCGAGGAAGGAAATCCAGCGGCCGAGTCCCTGCTCTCGTGGCAGGGAGATCTTCTGCCGGACGCCTTCATTGGGAAGCTTGAGGGTCAGCGTAGTGTCCTTGAGCAGGATACGGCTGGCGTACGGAGAATAGAGTTCCATGTAAAATGTATCGGGCTTCTTGAATCGGACCGTGCCGCTGGCAGTCATTTTCTTCTTCATGAGGGACAGTTGCTTCTCCTGGGTAATTTCCGCGGTAAAATCATTCACACCGACAAACGCGCGGCGCAGAAGCTCCAGACCTTCCACTGCCGAAAGAGGGGAGGCGGACACCGGAGAGGCGATAGAAACCAGGGCAGCGACAAGCGCTATAAAAAAAAGCTTTTTCAACATCATGAAAAGAAATCCTTGGCTCCGTGTGTTGTCATCGTGCGTGTCCCGCGCGACGATACGAGAAATTGCATCTTATCCTGATATCATCCCGATGCCGAGTGTAAGGACAGCGGTCGCCACCGGTTCGGCGTCGACATGCGCCTCTCCCTCCAGAACATACAATCTTCCGAATGTTTTGACGATGCGCACCGTGATAACGATTCGGTCACCCGGCCGGACCTTACGGTGAAACAATGCCCGGTCGATGGCCGCCAGGAATCCTCCCTCCCCCTCGCGCTCGGCGGCCGCGATACCGCCAAGCTGGGCCATTGACTCCAGGAGAAAAACCTCCGGATAGCCGCCTGGATCATGGGTGACACAGCGTATGCCCGATGCGCCGCGACCCGGATCCCGGGACAGAACGCGATCGATCAGGAGAAAGGGAGAGCGATGGGGGAGATACGCGGTCGGGTCCGGATTACAAGGATTCAGATCGGTTGAAATCGATACCATAGTACGGGCCCTCCGGTGATGCGGCATAGTGGGCGACGGCATCGCCAGGTGACGAAGCCAGGATGAGAGAAACCAGCGCCGTCCCTCCCATGGCAAGGGAGCGGCCGAGGAGCGGGGCGGTTTCCAGGCGTGGCGCGGACGGCAGGCGGTCCAGCAGCACCGGCATCTCTCCCGCCGCACCGGACAGGGAAATGAGCGACGGGCTTTTCCCTGTGCCGATAAGTCTCGCGAACCCTTCCTCTTCGCGCCCCGGCGCCAGCCGTCCGATTGTCCGGATATCGCCGACGGTTGCCCTGATTGCCGCCCCGCGACGCCGAGCAACCGCGCCCTTTTCCAGCACGAGAATGCCCGCCCCTTCGCTGAACCCCCGGGCATGCGCCCGCAATTGGCCCATGTCCCGGAATGCACGGATCATGAACGGGTTGAGCTCGTCAGCCCCGCCGGTCAGGACGATATCCGCCCGATCTTCCTCAAGGAAGCGGCACGCCATCTCAAAGGCGGCCTCGGCGGAACAGAAGCGCTGCACAAAGGTGACATTCGGGCCCTTGAGCCCGTGTTCAATGGATGCATTGCTTGCCGGGGCATTGGGGACGGTATTGGGAAAGAGCATCGGCACCAGGCCGTCGCCCCCCCGCGTGAAGTAGCCGCGGAGAAACTCCTCGGAATTGGCGATGCCGCCGAAGCCGCAACCAAGGACAATACCGATTCTCTCGGCGCCGAATGAGGCCGGATCGATATCGGCATCGCGCAGGGCCATACCTGCCGCCACAACTGCGAACAGGCTGCAGCGGTCGAACTTTCTCGCCTTCAGCGGAGGCATGAAATCAGCTGCCCGAAAACCTTCCGCCCTGCCCCACAGATGGCCTTCCCCGCCCGCTATCTCCACCGGAATCGGGCGCAGAGCGCAGACACGAGACCGCACCGTCTCCCGGAGTGGATCAAGACCGACTCCGGCAGCGGTTATGGCGGAAAGGCCGGTTATCACGATTCCTGTACTGTTAGCGCTCATAAAGATACCACCAGGGAGGTGCAATTTCCGCCGAATGCGAAGGAATTGGAAAGCGCCAGCGATGCCTGGCTTTCCCGTGTGCCTTCGTGGCAGTAGTCAAGGTCGCACTCAGGATCCGCTCCCCGGAAGTTGAGCGTCTGGGGAATGAACCCTCCGATCAGGGAAACCACTGTGGCAACCGCCTCGATTGCGCCGGCTGAACCCAGGCAATGCCCTGTCAGACCTTTCGTGGAAACCAGCGGAACGGCGCCGGCCCGTTCGCCGAAAACCAGTTTCATGGCCTTGGTTTCCACCACATCGTTCAATGGAGTCGCGGTACCATGGGCATTCACCCAGCCGATATCATCTCTCCGCACCCCGGCCCGGTCGAGCGCGTTTGCCATGACCCGTGCGGCCTCGGTCCCGGTCGGTTCCGGAGCGGTCATGTGGTACGCCTCTCCGACAGCCGCATAGCCGAGAATATATCCGTACATACGGGCGCCACGCCTGGTTGCCTCCTCTTCATCTTCCAGCACGAAAAAAGCGGCCCCCTCTCCCAATGAAATTCCCCGCCTGCCCAGACTGAAGGGAGCGCACGGCTCGGTATCCACAACACGCAGGGAATTGAAGCCGGCGTAGGTGAGAAGGGAAATCGCATCGGAACCGCCGCATACCACCGACTTCAACCTTCCGGTCGCAACCAGGTCTGCGCCCCAGCCAATGGCTGTCGCCGATGAGGAACAGGCCGTGGTGATACTTCCCTGGTACCCGCTGAGACCGAAGTGTGAAGCTATGGCAGTGGCTGTCCTGTCGGGAAGGATACCGCGCAAAAGGGAAGGACTGCCTTTCCCTCCCGCAAGGATTTCCTTCAGCCATTGCTCGGCATGGAGCATCCCCGCGGCGCCGGCGCCCACGGAAACCCCGATGTCATAGGGAGAGTAGCAATCCGTCACGCGGCTTTCGGCAAGCGCCTCACCGGCGGCGATAACGCCGAACTGATCAGCCCGTGAGAGCCTTAACGCGGTTTTCCGGTCAAAATACGCGAGCGGATCATAGTCTCTGACCTGTGCTCCGATTCGTGCCGGAAACGGTGTCACATCAAAGAGATCCATGGATCCGATGGCGCTCGCTCCCTGCCGGAGATTGCGCGAAAAGGAAGGGATATCCTTGCCGGCAGCGCAGAATATCCCCAACCCGGTAATGGCGATTCGTTTTCTCGTCATGAATTCCTTTTTTCAGAGGCTGTCGTCACACGATGCCGCCGTCGACAATCAGGCATTGCCCGGTAATGTATGCGGCGCGCTCCGACGCGAGGAATGCCACCGCTTCGGCAACGTCTTCCGGACGGCCGATGCGGCGGAGTGATGAGCTGCTGACAATGGTATCCACCAGTTCCTGCTTCAGCGAGGCGACCATGTCTGTCTCGATGAGGCCCGGCGCAACGGTGTTCACCCTGATTCCGAGAGGTCCCACCTCCCGAGCCAAGGAGCGGGTGAAACTTACCGCGGCGCCCTTGCTGGCAGCGTAATTCGTCTGGCCCGGATTGCCGGTAAAAGCGGAGATGGAGGCGACAGTGACAATCGCGCCCTTTTTACGGGCAAGCATCTTTCGAACGCCCCACTTGCAGCAGTGAAACAGGGGATAGAGATTTGCCTCGATAACGTCCGCCCAATCGCGTTCCGACATCATGGCAAGGTATGCATCGCGGATGATACCCGCGTTATTCACCAGCACATCGATATGGCCTGCATCGCGGGCAGCTGCGTCCATCAGGGCAACGGCCCCTTCGGATGTCCTCACGTCGGCCTTGAGTACCCGGATCTCGCCCGGAAGTCCCGCGGCCTCTTCCATCAGCGAGTGTGCCGCATCGTCATTTTTCAGATACGCCGCCGTAACCAGCGCGCCTTCCCTGGCAAACCTGAGGGATACCGCCCTGCCGATTCCTCGGGTACCACCCGTGACCACAACAATTGTACCGTTGAATTCCATTGTGTCTCCGACCGGAACGTCGCTGATATATAGCTTTTTCCTGTGGGAGTCTACCTTTTCCAGACGCTCTTTGTCAAGATTGACACCCTGAATGCCCGCGCAGAGGCACAAAACCGCGGGCACCCCGATGATTTCGGTTATTGTCATCGACAAAGGACGGCGTATCGCATACAATTGCTGAAACCCTGCGGAACGGCAGGCGCCCGCCGTGAGCGGAAACAGAATGGAATTTGCGGGAAGGAGATTATGATGGAGACGCGGAATCCCATGGTCGACCAGACATGCGATGCTCTCAAGCCTTCCTGCCGAGGGTGGCACAGAAAAGCACGGAGCGAAAGGCCGCCCGAGTATCCCGAGAGGTTCCCCGTTCCCGACCACTTGGTTGAATGGGAAGCGGACTATCCCGGCTATGCGCCTCCTTACTACGTCTCTCCCATCGTGCTTGCAAACGATTCTACGCGAAAAACGAATGGTTGGGCCGACCCGGAAGACATCTCTCTTGTTCCGGCGCTTCCCCGCGAAAGTCTGACAGGGCGGCTGATCTTTGACGAACAGGGGCGCCCGATCAACCCCGTCGGCAGAACCGGTATGGCCGGGAGAGGACTCCTGGGAAAATGGGGTCCGAACTACGCGGCTGATCCCATCATTACCAGAATAAACGGGGAAACGGGCTCCTTTGAACTGCTGGCAGTGCAACGAAAGGACAACGGCCAGTGGGCTATCCCCGGCGGGATGGTGGACAAGGGGGAAGAGGTTTCCCGCACCCTGGCTCGGGAGTTGCGCGAGGAAACCGGCGTCGAACTGAATATGGCACAGGGGACGCTTACATACCGGGGGTATGTGGATGACCCGCGCAACACGGACCACGCATGGATGGAAACAACGGCAAGACACCTGCACCTTGCAGCGGACATTGCCGATCGGATGAGCCTTCGGGCGGGCGACGATGCCCGGGCGGTTCGGTGGCTGCCGTTGACTGCCCAAACCGTCGGAGATTTATATGCAAGCCATTGTGCACTGATAACAGCCGCGCTCGGCGAGATGATCCGGACGAATCCCTTCGGGCTTTCGGACCGGGAATGTTCCCTTCTCATACCCCTTATCCAGGCGCTGGAGGGAAAACCGATCCGGTAGATGCACTCTGCGTTCGACCCGGAAGAAAGGTGCATGCTCAAGGTTCAGTCCACGGAGTGTCGGGCAGTAAAAAAATACCCCGGAAGCCGGGGCACAAATAATGTGCCGGGGAAGCCGGGGTTCATTGCAGGAGGGTCTACGGGATATCTATTACCGTATATGCCTCAATTTTTCAATATAAATAAAACTAATTTATCTTAAATATAACCGACTATCCCTCTTCCTTTCTTTACGGGATGGAGGGCACTGCAATCGTTTTGCGCTTTCGTTTCCATCCAGGGGGGAAAAAGGTGTCTTCGAAAACTCTACGAATGGCTGGCTTTCTCGCCATGTCAAGCGCGGTCCTGAGTATACCGTTCCTGATACTGTCATACTATTTCTCTGATGGAAACATCCCCAACACGCCCTTTTTTCAGGCAACCATGCAGGTGGTGGCCATTATTCTCTTCACCTGCCTGACCTGGCTCCTGAAGAAGTTCCTGAATACCCGTCACTCCTTCCATGACACGGACAACTATATTGATTTCCTGATAGCAACGAACCTGTTTGCCGGAAGTGCCGTCATTGTCGGACTGTTCCTCCCCTCTTGGACGGAAGCACTCGACTGGTTTTCCCTTCTCCTGATCGCTGCCTTCGGAGTTGCGCAGATACTTTTCGGAATAAAGCTCCTGAGACTCCCAGACTCCCTGAACGGTATGCTCAGACCCTTCTGTTTTATGACCATCACCACCGGGCTCTTTACATCAACAGTAGTGTTTCTACCCGTTGGTGTGATTACCGGCGCCATTGCGGATATCATGCTCGGAACCATCTTCTTTCAGGCGGCTGGAAAACCGGAAGACCCGGTTACCGAATAGCATCGGCAGGCGAAATTCGAAAAGGAAACGACAGAATCTTGTCCCTTTGCCATGAAACTTCCCGCCACGTTATACCCTGGAATACTTATTCGTCGCTACCAGCGTTTCCTGGCGGATGTGCGGTTGCGAAGCGGAGAGACCGTAACGGTCCATTGCCCCAATTCCGGGAGCATGAAGGGGTGCGCGGCGCCTGGAAGCGAGGTCTTGCTTTCACGGAGTGACAACCCGAAAAGAAAGCACCCCTTCACATGGGAACTTGTGAGAGCAAACGGAGTGTGGGTGGGAATCAACACCGGCAGACCCAACATGCTGGTTCATGAGGCAATTTCGGAGGGGAAAATCCCGGAACTTGCCGGGTACACCGAAATCCGTCCCGAAGTGCGGTACGGCGCCAACAGTCGAATAGACGTACTTCTCTCCGGGCCGGCCGGTCCCTGTTACGTGGAAGTGAAAAACGTTACCCTGGTCGACGGAGAGAGAGCGCTGTTTCCGGATGCTGTTACGGTACGGGGACAGAAACACCTCCGTGAACTGATGGAGGTGGTGCGAAACGGTGGGCGTGGCGTCATCTTTTTCGTCGTGCAACGGGAAGATGCACAATCCCTTTCCCCTGCGGACACTATCGATCCGGAGTACGGGAATCTTCTGCGACAGGCGATTCGGAATGGGGTTGAAGCCTTGGCCTATCAGGCGGCAGTATCCCCCCGGGAGATTTACCTGACAAGGCGTTTACCGGTTACAATGGAGTAGAGGCACGCTATGTGCTCGGTTTTTCAGAGATAATGTCAAAAGGAAAGAAGCTTTCCGTACAGGATCTTATTTGCGTAGGAAATCCTGCTGTTCCGCCGGGGTCATGCGCTGCCAGCGTTCGTGCAACTCTTTCCGCTCTTCGGGGGTCATCCGGTGCCACTTATCATGAAGAGCCCGGCGCTGCTCCGGTGGAAGGGTTCGAAACCAACGGAAACGGCTGCGAATTTTTTCCTGCTCTTCCGGTGGAAGCTTGCGAAATTCGGAAAAGCGTTTGCGTATCATCTCACGCTGCTCCGGTGGGAGTTCCCTCCATCGTTTATATCGTTCCTCCGCCTCCCGGCGCTCTTCCGGGGTCATCCGTCCCCACCTCTCCGCCCTTCTGCGCAACCGATCCCGTTTCTCCGGAGACAGTCCCTCCCATCGGTCCTTATACGACTTCAATAGTTGCTGCTCTTCCCGGTTCAATTGATTCCAAGTAACTCCGGCGCCATCGCCCCACGCCGGCAGGGCTCCCCCAACGGTAATAAGCATAACCAGTGCCAACAGAAATCTCTTCATAACCGCTTTCCTTTTCATATAGTGCGCCGGGTTGGTATCAGTATTCGGTTGCAACGACAATCGAAAGCCCTTACATGCCACGTGTCAAAAGCGGAGGGATAAAAGTTTGCCCCCCGCCGGTACCAAAGCTTCCGATACATTCAATACAGGGGTCTCCGGGCTAGGAAGTCATCTGTCGCACTCCAGCACTTACGCAAACGGACTGCCATTTACCCGGAATTGTCCGCACTCTCAAGCCAGCGGTAGAAATCCAGATCCTTGTACAACTCCAGTTGTTCGTTGTTCGTAAGGATATCCAGGTCTTCAACCTGGGTAACGGGAAGCGCGTTGCGCCCTGTTCCCATCCACAGGGACACCGCTATAACGAGCACCATCGCGGTCGCCAGACCTCCCGCCGTAACCCAGCGCGGAAAGCGCAGATACCACGGCACCCCTTGCTCGGCAACCTCGAGAGCTTTGAGCCTGATACTCCGAAGACGCATTCTTGTCTGCTCGTCAGGGCGTACCGCGCTCTCATCCAGCAGTTTTCGCATCCTTTCAGCAAAGACTCTGTCTTGTTCTTCACCGCTCATGGTCTATAGTCCTCCATCAGGTCGCGCAAGGTATGCACGGCCCTCGAATAATGCGTCTTCACGCTGCCCTCGGAACATCCCATTGCGAACGCCGTCTGTGCCACGTCCATCCCCTCCCAGGCACGCAGGAGAAATGCCTGTCGTTGCCGCAGGGGGAGAGAGCTGATTGCCCTTTTCAATGCGTCGGCGGCGTCAGATAAGGCAAGGGACTTCGCGGGGTCAGGACTGGAGGTATCCGCGATGGTCTGGATGGGATCCTCCTTCTCTTCGGAGTCATCACCCTGAAACCCGAACCACGCCCGGAAACGGTTACGGACCGCCGTCCTGCGATACCAATCGGTAATTCGATTCTGGAGAATCCTGTAGAACAGGGCACTCCATTCCGCCTCGGGGCGGGATGCATAACTACGGACAAAACCGAGCATCGCATCCTGTACGAGATCCAGGGCATCATCTGTATCACCAACGGAGAATTCAGCCATCCGGAGGGCTCGAACTTCCACCCCGGCCAGAAAATTGTTCAGCGCTCCTGTGGTATCCAGAGTTCTCCTCCAATACATGCTTTTGTTTATTGTAACGCACAATGAAAAGTCAGGTTGACCGTACCCATTTAATCGCAGATAGCGGCGGCTTGATTAAACACGTGAAGTTGCCCGGGAAAAAAGAAAGCGAGAGAAATTCCCCTCGCCTCCCCAAAGATCCACACCGTCAAGACAGACTTAACGCAGACAATTGAATAACCCGAGACACCAGAAGCAATCGCCGCAGGGGACGGTATTGGTATAGCAATCCTGTTCGAATTCTTCGGCGTACAAATACTCGCATGGAAGCAGGTTACAGTTGGAACAGAAGGGATATTCATGGCGGAGGACCTCGGCGCGAAACGCAAAGAATGCCGGGTCATTCCAGATGTCGAGTATTCCCCGTTCCGCAGCGTTCCCGAACGACTTGGAATTGACATGTTTTTTTCTGCCTGAAAAATGACAGCTGAAGCGGTGCCAAAGAAAATAGCAGGGATGGACCGCTCCGTCCCAGGACACGAGAGCGCCTCCGTCATCGATGAAGTCGCAGCGTCGATCATTTTTCGGAGCAACCTCCGGCAACCGGAGATCAAGGCCGGTTTCCTCGGCCACTGCCTGTGCCTGCTCGAAAATCCCTCTCACCTCTTCCATCATAGCCTCGTCCATTTCAAGGAGGTTTTTCACATGAAGAAAGACATCACGTGATCGCGCCTCCTCCATCATCTCACGGACGAAGTCCACGATCCGTTGCTCCTCCGGCGTTCTGATATATTTGCAGAAGTTCAGATAGAAGTAGTTCGAGATGTCGATTCCCTCCGCTTCAGCCTTTTCCTTCCATGCCTGAAAAAGCTCGATTGCCTGAGCCGTATTGGAATCGTAGGCGGTCTGGGAAACGTGAGCCGCATCATAGGGGAGAAGATGACTCACGATGGCAAAATTCGCACCACGGGAAGCGGCCCACCTCAGCACATCCGGCAACTGGTGAATGTTGTCGCGCATAACCACGAATTCAACACCGACCTGAAGACGAGAATCCGGATAGCGTTGTTTTGCGACCCTCAACGCCCCGAAAGCCTGTGCCAGGTCTTCAACCTCTCCACCCTCACGAATTTTCCTGAAGGTATCCGGACAGATGGCGTCCAGAGAAAGGCAGATTTTGTCGAGGCCGGCCTCCACCAAGGAAATCGCCCTGGTCTCGTCAAGGAGTAATCCATTGGACTGGAAACCTATCCAGCTTTCGGAAGGTATTGCGCGTTTGGCGATGCGGATGAACTCCTCCAGCTCGGGATGGAGGAGCGATTCGCCAATTCCGTTGAGAATCAGGGCATTGACATGCGGAAACGCGGGAGCCAACGCAAGAAAAGTCTCCCTGGACATATCTCCTTCATGGATGCCGTTGTCCCACGATTGTTTAACGCACATCTGGCAACTAAGATTGCAACGTGTGGTGAGTTCTACAAAAAGCTTCGACGGGTGAATGCGAAACGCCGGTACCGAAAGCAGGTCTGATTCCACCGGCACGGACACCTCACCGCGGCATGCCATCTTCGCCCCTGATTCAGTTTCTGTATTCATGATTCCTCATTCTGTTGAAAAGTATCCCTGCCACGCTGAAAACAACCTCCTTAAAAAGCTGGCGGCCAGACTCTATGGCGGCCGGAAAGGGATTATTCTACTACTTGAACACCTACGACTCTACAAAAAAAATATAGCGATAGTGGAATTTGCTTCTTCCCATGTAGAAGGCGCCAAGAACGTAAAGGTCCTGAGCAGTCGACAGATAGTGCACGCACGAGCGGAGAATCCTTTTATTTTTATAGCTGTTTCCTGAATTTGACGAGAAGGTAGTAGCAGACAGAACCTGCAATCGCCATTGCGATAACGCGTAGCCAGGGAAAAGGCCGATCCAGGCCGGAAGCAACAAGAGAATCGAAAAATGCGGAGCAGAGAAAACCGACGGCACCGAATGTCAAGAGTTTCTTCATGTTGGGAATCCTCTCTTGTCGAAGTAAACACGTCGCCACTTTCGAACGGAATTTATCAGGAACACTTCCTCGGCATGCATCAGATCTTCAAGGGTGAATACCTGCTCACGAATCTCTCCCCTGTCCAGGAGGTGGCCGCGAAAGATTCCCGGGAGAAGGCCGCATTCCAGTGGCGGGGTAACAAGTTCGCCTTCTTTCCGAATCACGATGTTATTGTTTGCCGCCTCCGTAATCTCATCCCGCTCGTTGAGAAAAATAACGTCCACGCAGTCCGGCCTCGCGGCTTTTTCACGTTCGTAAACCTCACGGCAACTCGTCTTGTGGTAAAGAAAAGGATTTGTTCTCTCAACACGCGCTACCGCAATGGCAATCAGGGGCCTATTCGACTCAATGTTTTCCGAAATATCTTCAGCCTGGATGGTAAAAGCTCCGTCACGAGATACAGACAGACGTACTTTCATGTTGCCGGAAAGCCTTTCCGCAAAGTGTAACAAACCATCCCGTATCGAAGGGATGTCCATGGTGAAACCGAAATACCGACCTGATTCTTCGAGTCTCTCCAAGTGTCGACCTAAGAGAAAAAACCCCTTTCCTTCTTCGAAAAGAATCGATTCAAGGAGCACGTGCCGCGGTGGAGCGTAACCGGCAAACCGACCCTTTGTCAGGCACTCCTCGAATTCCGAATCAGGCGCGGAATCCCATGTTATTCCACTCCCGACTCCCAGTTCGGCGTCACCGTTCTCGGCATCGATGACAACGGTCCTTATGGCGACATTGAAGAACGCCTGCTCCATTCCGGGGGAAACATAGCCGATACATCCTGTGTACAGTCCACGCGGAGAGTCTTCCAGTTCGGCTATAATTTCCATCGACCGTCTTTTCGGCGCTCCAGTGACCGAGCCGCAGGGAAAAAGTGCGCGCAACAGATCCGCGAGCCCGGCATTTGCTCTGAGTCGAGAGTTGACGGTAGAGGTCATCTGGTGAACGGTCTCAAGAGTTTCTATATCAAATAGGGACGTAACCATGACGGATCCGGTTTCCGAAATCCGTCCCATATCGTTGCGAAGCAAGTCCACTATCATGAGATTCTCTGCACGCTCTTTATCACTCGATTTCAACATTGAGGCGAATTCCTCGTCTTCAGTGAACCATCGCCCCCTACGTGCGGTTCCTTTCATGGGTCGCACCGTAAGGTTTCTGTTTTCCAGGGAAAAAAAGAGCTCCGGAGAGGCGGAGAGGATGCTGTAACGTCCTATATCCAGAAAAGCACAATATCGTGCCCGTTGGGCTTGGCACAAATCCCGGTATAGATCCCTCGCATTCCCGCTGAAAGAGGATTTGAGTCGAAAAGTGTAATTGACCTGATAGGTGTCTCCGCTCGCGATATATTCACGAATACGTCCTACAGATTGAATATAGTCAGCCTTGATGATTGAAGGATTCCATGGGGAGAGAAGGTACGATTTGGTGCCCCACGAGTCGATTGCTTCCTGTTTATCCCGTATAGAGCAGCCTCGAAAGATGCCGAACCATAACAAGGGAAAGTCAGCCCAAATCCTAGTGGTGAGAGAAGGATCAAGGCCGGGAGCAGCTTCATAGGAAAGGAACCCGGCCGCATAGAATCCCGCTCTCACCGCAGACTCAACCTGCGACAGCGCAGGAATGATTTCGTCTACCGAGAAGGCGGACACGTGATCAACGAAACCTTCGAATGTGGTTGTTTGTACCAGACCTCCTGAATATGACTCAATCAGAATATCAGGCGATTTCATTCTGCCTTGCCTCCGCATACTTCTGCAAGTGCGCACGTGAGACAAACCGTTCGATTCCTGCCGTTACATCCTTCGGAAATGCCGAGGTGGCAAAGTGAGAAATCATATTTGACAGGATCTTCCGGGTCGAATTTCTTCAAGGCAGCAGTAATCTCTCTCGACATTCTCCAGTCCGGTTGTCTGCGGGAGGTGAAGCCAAGAAACCGGCATATTCGCTGGATGTGAGCATCAATCGGAATTATCAGTTGCGACGGTGAGATGCCGCTCCACAACCCCAAGTCAACGCCGTCGGCGGGGCGTGCCATCCAGCGCAGATACATGCAGAGGCGTTTGCACGCGCTTCCGCCGGCAGGGGATGGAAAGAAAAATCGGAAATAGGAATCTGGAGGCAGCTCACGACTACCGAAAATGGAAGAATAATCCATGCGCAGAACGTCGGCTGAAAAAGCTGAAAGAGTCGCGGTTATATCATCAGCAAGCGAATCATGGAAGGAAGAGAAAAAAAAGCCGATAGAATCGGCTCTTTCAATCATATTTTTCGCTGCAAGAAAAAGTGCGCAGAGGTCACGTCCGTTATTGAATCGATGTTTGAATCCGGAAAACATCTCTTTACAGTTCTTGATGTCCAAATCCTCGATAAAACGACGGGGAGAAGGCGTCATTTTCGAAACAACAGTATCGAGACTGCGCAGGATCGACTGTACGTTCCCATACGCCAAGGATGATGCAATCAGACCGACTACCTCCTGGTCAAGCGGGTCATCAAAAAGATGGCAGAAAGAAACAGGGTCGTTCGATCGGTATATGGATGATCTTTGAGCGTAGAGAGCGTCAAGGATAGCTTTCATCGACACACAATCTCCGCAGCAGTATTTTCACTATTGGTAGCCAATCTTCGCGTGATCTTTTTAAGTGATAACGTAACTGTTGCTCAGCCTACTTTTGGACTCTCAAGGATAAAAGTAACAGGACCGTCATTTGTCAGGTTTACCCGCATGTCAGCCTGAAATATTCCTGTAGCTACAGAAAGACCGAGCCTTTTCATTTCCTCAATGAAAAACTCATATAATAATTTCGCCCTGTTTGGTTCCTCGGCAGTATCAAAGGAAGGTCGGCGGCCCTTTATGCAGTTTCCCGAGAGAGTAAACTGCGAGACAGCCAGAATCTCCCCTCCTATATCGAGAACTGACAAATTCATTTTTCCGCCTTCATTTTCGAAGATACGAAGATGCCCTATTTTCTCAGCCAGCCACGTAGCGTCAGACTCTGAATCTCCTTTATCGACACCAAGTAGTACTAGTATACCCCGCTTAGTGGCGGCGACAGTAGCACCGTCAACATCAACCGAGGCGCTCGCAACTCTCTGTATTACTGCTTTCACCCGCGTCCACTCCATGATAATCGCATACGAATCAAATCCATCGACTCAACGGATACGGCTTGATCAAATAATGCACAAAAGCCCCGCACCAAGGGAGGTACGGGGCTTTTGAAGAATAATCCCGGCGGCGACCTACTCTCCCACACAGCTGCCCGTGCAGTACCATCGGCCCTGAGGGGCTTAACTTCCGTGTTCGGGATGGGAACGGGTGTGACCCCCTCGGCATAGCCACCGAGAAATCGTATAACTTTTCTCGTCAATTGCATAGTTTCGATTTGTAGTTGGTAGATTATATGGTGGGGGTGGGGTTACCACCCCCATAATTCAGTTTTATGGTCAAGCCTCACGGCCGATTAGTACCGGTAAGCTGAATGCATTGCTGCACTTACACACCCGGCCTATCAACGTTGTGGTCTACAACGGGCCTTCAGGGGACTTGCGTCCCGGGGATACCTTATCTTGAAGGGGGCTTCCCGCTTAGATGCTTTCAGCGGTTATCCTTTCCGTACATAGCTACCCAGCGAATGCTCCTGGCGGAACAACTGGAACACTAGAGGTACGTCCATCCCGGTCCTCTCGTACTAAGGACAGCTCTTCTCAAGTATCCTGCGCCCACGGCAGATAGGGACCAAACTGTCTCACGACGTTTTAAACCCAGCTCGCGTACCGCTTTAATTGGCGAACAGCCAAACCCTTGGGACCTACTTCAGCCCCAGGATGCGATGAGCCGACATCGAGGTGCCAAACCTCCCCGTCGATGTGAACTCTTGGGGGAGATAAGCCTGTTATCCCCGGAGTACCTTTTATCCGTTGAGCGACGGCCCTTCCATACAGAACCGCCGGATCACTAAGACCTACTTTCGTACCTGCTCGACTTGTGGGTCTCGCAGTCAAGCTCCCTTATGCCTTTACACTCTACGGCTGGTTTCCAATCAGCCTGAGGGAACCTTCGCGCGCCTCCGTTACTCTTTGGGAGGCGACCGCCCCAGTCAAACTACCCACCAGACAGTGTCCCCGACCCGGATGACGGGCCTAGGTTAGACATCCAAAACAACCAGGGTGGTATTTCAAGGACGACTCCACCGACACTGGCGTGCCAGCTTCAAAGTCTCCCACCTATCCTACACAAGCTATTCCGAATGTCACTGTCAAGCTGTAGTAAAGGTTCACGGGGTCTTTCCGTCTTACCGCGGGTACTCGGCATCTTCACCGAGAATTCAATTTCGCTGAGCCACTGGTTGAGACAGCGCGGAAATCGTTACGCCATTCGTGCAGGTCGGAACTTACCCGACAAGGAATTTCGCTACCTTAGGACCGTTATAGTTACGGCCGCCGTTTACCGGGGCTTCGGTTCAAAGCTTCGCCTTGCGGCTAACAAATCCCCTTAACCTTCCGGCACCGGGCAGGCGTCAGACCCTATACATCGTCTTACGACTTAGCAGAGTCCTGTGTTTTTAGTAAACAGTCGCTACCGCCATTTCTCTGCGACCTCCTTCGGCTTCACGTGCAAATCGCTAGACCTAGTGGAGGCACACCTTCTCCCGAAGTTACGGTGTCATTTTGCCGAGTTCCTTAACCAGTGTTATCTCAATCACCTTAGGATTTTCTCCTCACCCACCTGAGTCGGTTTACGGTACGGTCTCAAGTTACCTGAAGCTTAGAGGCTTTTCTTGGAAGCATGGGATCAACGACTTTATGAGCATACGCTCTCGTCATCACGTCTCAGAGTTAACGAGAAAGCGGATTTACCTGCCTTCTCCCCCTACACGCTTGAACCAGGACAACCAGCGCCTGGATCGCCTACCCTTCTCCGTCCCCCCATCGCAGTAACCAGAGGTACAGGAATATTAACCTGTTTCCCATCAACTACGCCTTTCGGCCTCGCCT
>CALABV010000102.1 GCA_937886325.1 uncultured Geobacter sp. | reverse complement strand
CCTCGCTCCTCGAACCTGCCTCTAAAGTCCCATCTCCCGTGCCAGTTCCCGCCAGGCGGGCAGGCTCCGCTCGATCATCCCTTTGTCGACGCAGTAGGCGATGCGAAAGTGTCCCGGCGCTCCGAAACCCGTTCCCGGCACCAGCAGGATGTGGTGCTGGAGGGCGAGTTTTACGAATTTGACGTCGTCCGCCAGGGGGGATTTGGGGAAGAAGTAGAAGGCGCCGTCCGGCTTGACCATGCTGAAACCCATGGCGGACAGGTTGTCGTAGAGGAGGTCCCGTTTTTCCCGGTACGGGTTGATATCCACCGACACTCGCTGCAGTTTCGCCACCAGCCGCTGCATCAGCGCCGGCGCATTGACGAATCCCAGGACGCGGTTGGAGAATATGGCCCCCTGCATGAACATCTCAACGCTCTGCATGCGTGGATTGGCGGCCAGGTAGCCGATTCTCTCGCCGGGGAGCGCCAGGTCCTTGCTGTGGGAGGTGACGATAACGGAGTTCTGTATGTATGGAAAGATGTTGGGTACTTCCTTGTCGTCGTAGCAGATGCGCGCATAGGGCTCGTCCGAGATGACGAGGATCTGTCGTGTGTGCTCCTTTTCCTTGCGGCGCAGCAGTTCTCCCAGTTTCCTCAGGCTTTCCGCCGGGTAGATGACGCCGGTGGGGTTGTTGGGGGAGCAGATGATGATTGCCCTGGTCTTGTGGGTGATGGCGTTCTCGATGGCCGTCAGGTTGAGCTGGAAGGTCTCCCGGTCGGTCCAGACCTCCACGGGCACGCCGCCGTGGTTGTCGATATAGAACTTGTACTCCACGAAATAGGGGGTGAGGATAATCACCTCTTCCCCCGGATTGAGAACCGTCTTGAGCGCCACATTGAGGGCGCCCCCGGCGCCGCAGGTCATGACTACATGACTCCCCGTTACCTCCAGCCCGGATTTCTCCGCCAGCACCTCGGCCACGGCCGCGCGCGTTTCGTCATACCCCGCATTGCTCATGTAACGGTGCATACCGGGGATCGGATGTTCCGCGAGTTCCCGGAACTCTTTCAGGAATTCCCGCGGAGGCTCCACGTCCGGATTGCCCAGGGTGAAGTCGAAGACATTCTCCGCCCCGTGAAGGGCGCGCATCCGCTCACCCTCTTCGAACATCTTTCGAATCCATGAAGACTTGTCAATGAAACCCGCGATTTTGTTTGCTATGGGCATTAGGTGGGGGCTCCTTTCGGTGGGTGTTTGCCGCGTCCGGCATACGGTCGGCGGGACTGGTACTGTGTACCACGGAACTTCCCGTAAAAGCAAGGAAACAGTGCCTGGAGCGTACCGTGAGCGCTATGGAAAAGCTCCTCTTCATGCCGGCATTTTCATTCTTTACAAGCCGCTTTTTCCCATGGTAGTATTTGCCGTTTTCAGGTTTACCACCAGATTCGAGATGAAAGGAAGTGCGGGAAGATGTCAGGTCATAATAAATGGAGCACAATCAAGCATAAAAAAGGGGCGGCCGACGCCAAGCGCGGCAAGATCTTCACCAAGCTGATCAAGGAGATCACCGTTGCGGCAAAGATCGGCGGCGGGGACCCGGACGGCAATCCGCGGCTGCGTACCGCCATTGATAAGGCAAAAGGCGAGAACATGCCCAAGGACAACATCGAGCGGGCAATAAAGAAGGGTACCGGCGGAATGGAGGGGGTAACCTACGAGGAGACCACCTACGAGGGGTACGGTCCCGGCGGGGTCGCCGTGCTGGTTGAGGTAATGACCGACAACCGCAACCGTACCGTTTCCGACGTGCGGAGCATCTTTACCAAGTGCAACGGCAACATGGGCGAGGCGGGCTGCGTCTCCTGGATGTTCGACAAGAAGGGCCTGATAGTGTTCTCCGGTGAGGCCGATTTCGATGCCCTTTTCGAAGCGGCCCTGGAAGCTGGCGCCGAGGACGTCTCCGACGAGGACGGCCAGATCGAGGTGACCACCGACCCGGGAGTCTTTTTCGATGTGCGCGATGCCCTGGAGAAGGCGGGGTTCACGTTTGAATCAGCAGAGGTCACCATGATCCCCCAGACAATGGTCAAGCTTGAAGGCAAGCAGGCCGAGAGCATGCTGAAGATGATGGAGCGGCTGGAGGACAACGACGACGTCCAGAACGTCTACGCAAACTTCGATATCTCCGAAGAAGAGATGGAAAAGATGATGTGAGCTTCGGGGGGCGGGCGAGAAACCCGCCCCTTTGTTCTTTCAAGGGATACAATGAGAATTCTCGGCATCGACCCCGGTTCGCGGATAACCGGCTACGGAATCATCGTGAAGGAGGGGAATCGCCTGATCCACGTGGACAACGGGGCCATCTTCACCGACGCGGCCAAGGATTTCCCCCTCCGCCTGCAACGCATCTACCGCGGGCTTTCCGAGATCATCGAGCGTTACCATCCCGAGGAGGTTGCCCTGGAGAATATCTTTTTCGCAAAAAACGTCCAGAGCGCCCTGAAGCTGGGGCAGGCCCGCGGGGCGGCCATCGTCGCCGGGGTCAACGCCGGCCTGCCGGTGTTCGAGTACTCCGCCCTCCAGGTCAAGCAGGCGGTGGTCGGCCACGGCAAGGCGGCAAAGGTCCAGGTGCAGCAGATGCTGAAGGTGCTCCTGAACCTGCCGGAGGTCGCCCAGGAGGACGCCTCGGACGCCCTGGCCATAGCGGTCTGCCATGCCCATTCACGCGGAATGAACGCGATGCGGAGGCATGCGGGATGATAGCCCTGCTCACCGGAAAGATAGCCCACAAGTCGCCCGAATACATCATCCTGGACGTGAACGGTGTCGGGTATCGGGTGCAGATCCCGTTTTCCACCTACTACGAGCTTCCGGACACTGGGGCGCAGATCTCCCTCACCATCTACACCCATGTGAAAGAGGACGCCATCAGCCTCTACGGTTTCCGGACCCCGGCGGAAAAGAGCTTTTTCCAGCTCCTCATCTCCGTGTCCGGCATCGGCCCGAAGATGGGGAAGGACATCCTTTCCAACGTCCAGGTGGATGAGCTGGCGGCCGCCATCACCCGCGGCGATCTGGCGCGCCTGTCAGCCGTGCCCGGCATCGGAAAAAAGACGGCCGAGAGGATGGTACTGGAGCTGAGGGACAAGGTGCTGAAAATGGAGCTTGCCGCTCCCGTCAGTGACGGAGAGCGGGCGGTGCCCGCCGCCGGGATTGAGGAGGACGTGGCCTCTGCCCTCATCAATCTCGGCTACAAGGAAGCCGTAGTGAAGAAGACCCTGTCGGAGATGCGCATCGCGCCGGATGCCTCCATGGAAGAGGCGCTGAAGCAGGCCCTGAAGGCGTTGATGAAGTGAAAGGCAGTGAAAAGTGAAAAGTGAAAAGTGAAAAGTAAAAAGTGAAAAGTGAAAAGTGAAAAGTAAAAAGTGAAAAGTGAAAAGTGAAAGGTTAGTTGTAACACTGCGCCTCCTTGAACACTTACTTTTCACATTTCACTTTTAACTTTTAACAGGTTTCCCCATGACCCGAATAATCGAGCCGCAGACAACCGATGACGATTTTCTGTTCGAGTCCACCCTGCGACCGCGGGCCCTGGCCGAGTACGTGGGCCAGGAAAAGGCCAAGGGAAACCTGCAGCTGTTCATCGACGCGGCGCGGGGGCGGAGCGAATCCCTGGATCACGTCCTCCTCTACGGCCCGCCCGGCCTGGGAAAGACCACCCTGGCCAATATCATCGCCGCCGAGATGGGGGTGAACATCAAGTCCACCTCGGGCCCGGTCATCGAGCGTCCCGGAGACCTGGCAGCCATCCTCACCAACCTGGAGCCCCACGACGTCCTGTTTATCGACGAGATCCACCGCCTCTCCCACGTGGTGGAGGAGATCCTCTACCCGGCGATGGAGGACTTCCAGCTGGACATCATCATCGGCCAGGGGCCCAGCGCCCGCACCATCAAGCTGGACCTGCCCAAGTTCACCCTTGTCGGCGCGACGACGAGGGCAGGATTGCTTTCCTCGCCGCTGCGCGACCGGTTCGGCGTCATTTCCCGTCTCGAGTTCTACACCGAAGAGGAACTGGCAGTCATCGTCACCCGTTCCGCGCGCATCCTGGGGATCACCATCGAGCCGGACGGCGCACGGGAGATGGCGCGCCGCAGCCGGGGAACGCCCCGTGTCGCGAACCGCCTGCTTCGCCGTGTCCGCGACTTCGCCCAGGTGCGGGCGGACGGTATCATCACCCGCCAGGTCGCCCATGACGCACTGCTGCTGCTGGAGATCGACGAGATGGGATTCGACCCCATGGACCGCCTCATCATGCTCACCATCATCGACAAGTTCTCCGGAGGCCCGGTGGGCCTGGACACCTTAGCGGCGGCCATCTGCGAAGAGAGCGACACCATCGAAGACGTGTACGAGCCGTACCTCATCCAGAACGGCTTCCTGAACCGTACTCCACGGGGAAGGACCGCCACGCGCACAGCGTACCTCCACTTCGGCCGCGCCTGCCCCGAATCTCCCCAGGGGACCCTTTTCTAGTCATGCAGCTGGTCTTCGATTTTCCTCCTATGCCCCGCTACTCATTCGACAATTTCGTGGTCTGCGGCGGCAACCGGGCAGCCTGGCATTTCACGCGGCAGCTTGTTGCAGGTGACGGAACCGAGAACCTCCTCTACCTGTACGGTCCGCCCGGGAGCGGCAAGACCCATCTCCTCGCGGCAGCGGGAGAGGTGCTTTCGGGGTCTGCCGGGAAGCCGGCGCCCTTCATCTCGTTCCGGACCATCGATGAAATATACCGGGGAGATTATGCCGCGGAGCGGGTGTCCCGTCTGGGAGAGCACTTTCTGGACGCTCCGGCCCTGCTGGTGGACGACATCCACCTCATGCCCGATACCGAAAGCCTCCGGGTGGAGGTCTGGCAACTTTTCAACGATTTTTACGGCGCGGGGAAAAAGATCATGGTCACCGGAATGTTCCCGCCGAAAGAACTTCCGAACCTGGATGATCACCTCATCTCCCGCCTTCTCTGGGGGCTCGTCGCGAAGGTGGACATCACCGACGACGAGTCCCGCGGGATGATCCTGTCGAAGCTGGCCGAGGACCGGCAGGTGCTCCTCCCCGACGATGTGGCGGACTACCTCCTCACCATCGTCCGCCGGGACGTGCCGTCTCTCCGTGAAGCGCTGGAACGCATCAATCGTCATGCCCTGACCGAAGGGCGGAAGATTACCCTGCGACTGGCACGGGAGGCCCTGGGGCGACCGTAATTTCCCGGACGAGGGGACAACGGACCACAATGCCGGGCGTTCCATGCCATGCCCCATTGACAATACTGAAAAGGAGAATGTAATGTCGGAATTCACGAATGTAACGATTGTTAGGGAGGCCAATATCTATTTCGACGGCACGGTAACGAGCCGGACCATCATTTTTCCTGACGGTACGAGAAAGACTCTCGGTGTCATGCTTCCCGGCGAATACACTTTCAACACCGACGCGGCGGAGCTGATGGAAATTCAGTCGGGTGAACTGGCCGTCCTTCTCCCCGGTTCTTCCGACTGGAAGTCGGTCAGGGGGGGAGAGTCGTTCGAGGTTCCCGCGCGATCAGCCTTTACCATGAAAGTTACGACCGTGTCCGACTACTGCTGCTCTTTCATTGGGTAATACCTGAATTCGTGACGCCGTCACGCCTTCGCCTTCGCGGAACGCCTCGGTTTCTTGCGTTTGCGTGGGGTAAACCGGCCCGACGAAGGTCACCCGGCGAAACCGGCATTAAACATCGTTGGCGACGTTCAAACCCCGGCATTCCGTTCGCGTCGGCATTCAGACATCACGGATTCAGGTAACAAGTTTTCAACGCTGAGTTACCCCGCGAAAGGAACCGTCCGGAACCGTACTCGAGGTATACGACCTTGTCCGAACTCCATCGTTTCTCCCGAACCGAGTTGTTGATCGGTCCCGCCGGGTTGGAGAAGCTGCGAAACTCTTCCGTGGCCGTATTCGGTCTCGGAGGGGTCGGCGGCCATGCAGCCGAGGCGCTCTGCCGGGCCGGCGTCGGACGACTTGTACTCGTCGATTTCGATGATGTCTGCCTGACCAACATAAATCGCCAGATCCTCGCCCTCGACGACACCGTGGGCAGACCCAAGGCCCTGGTCATGGCCGAGAGGATGCGGCGCATCAATCCCGACGCCGACGTCGTCCCCTGCAAGAATTTCTACGGGGCGGAGACCGGCGATTTCCTCCTCTCGGAGAAATTCGACTATGTGCTGGACGCCATCGACCACATCACCAGCAAGCTGCACCTGATACGCAGCTGCCGGGAGAAAGGGTTGCCCGTCGTATCAAGCATGGGCGCTGCTTCAAAGCTCGACCCGACCCGCATCCGGGTGGCCGACATCTCCGCAACCCACGCCTGCCGCATGGCCAGGATCGTGCGAAAACTCCTGAAACGTCAAGGGGTTGAGAGTGGCGTGAAAGTGGTCTTTTCAACGGAAGAGTACCGGGAGCCGGCCATCGTGGAAGCCCTCTGCGGCGATGAGTGCACCTGTCCCGACAGGGGCGTGCCGGAGGTCGCCTGCCGTCGCCGGAAGATAACCCTGGGGAGCATTTCCTACATTCCCGCCATCTTCGGCCTGACTATGGCAGGCGTGGTGGTGAATGATCTCCTGAATAAATAGTTTCCATCCGGAAACGGTCCATTTTCACCCTGGCGGCGTCAATCTTCAGGGTTGCTTGTGCGGCGTACCGATGTACGCCTCCGCGCAACCCCTCGATTTCCTTGCCAGGCTGAAAAATTCCTCGTTTCCGAATTGGAAACCAATAGTGTCACATCCGGAGTTTCCGGATGGACACTAAATAAAGAAAGAAAACGGAAAAGTTCCGGGAAAAGATGCAAATATTTAGTATGGTGAAATATTGACTTGACTTTTCAAGTCTGTTTCTCTATTGTATCGCCCAGTGTATATAGCGCTAACCCCTTAAATAAAAGGGGTTTTTTTTGAAATCAGTGTGGTGTGGACCACATAGCGCCTGTTATGACGAGACGATGTTTTACTGCCGAGAAACGAATACAATCCAGGTTTTTCGGACCAACATCATGGTGAAAAGGAGGAAAACGTGAGCAAGAGATTTTTAGCAGTGGGAGCGATCCTGGCCGCCGCCGTTCTGGTGGCGCAGGGTGCGCAGGCGAAGACCTTGGAGGACATCCTGAAGGAGAAGGGCGTCATCACCGAGGCGGACTACAAGGAAGTAACGAAGAGCAAGCCGATGGACTACAAACTGGGCAAGGGTTTCACCTTTACCTCTGCCGACGAGAAGTTCCAGCTCAGCCTGG
>CALABV010000101.1 GCA_937886325.1 uncultured Geobacter sp. | reverse complement strand
TTGATATATCCGTGAAAGGACGTGCCCATGAAAGCGGAGTTGCCGGGAAGAGTGAACGGGGTCGGGCGCAGGGTTCTGCGGGAAACACTGCGTGAATGGCTCGATGTATTTGCCCGGATGATCGCCACCGTTCCCAGCGCCATCTATTTCAAGGACACTTCCGGGCGGCTCCGGGCATTCAACAGGGCATTCGAAAATTTCATGAACATGCCCGGCGAGCGGCTGACAGGCCGCAGGGTCCATGACGTCCTGCCGAAACAGACGGCGGATTTCCTGGAGAAAATGGACGGCGACCTGCTGCGCGGCGCCTCCCTGTACCAGAATTTCCAGACAAGCTACGTCGACGTTTTCGGGAGGGAACTGAGCGTCCTCGTGAACAAGAGCATCCTTAACCTGCACGGATTTCACCAGGGAATCATCGGGGTGATCACCGATGTGACCGAGCTGCACAAAACGCGGGGAGAACTGGACAACTCCCGGAAGCTTCTCGCCAACGTATTCGAGGCCATCCCCGACCTGCTGTCCGTCCACGACCGGAACCTGCGCATCGTCCACAGCAACTGGCACGGCGGGTACGGCCATGTCCCCGAGGAACTGCGCTCCGGCGGAAACTTCTGCTACGACATGTACTACCCCGGCCAGGGAAAACCCTGCACCCCCTGCCACGTCCTGGAGGTATTCAGGACCGGGAAACCGGTTATTTCCGAGAAGCAAAATCCGCGGGTCGGCCACGTGGAGGCCCACGCCTTTCCCATATTCGACGAAGCGGGTTCCGTGGTGATGGTGGCGGAGCATGTCCGCAATATCACCGAACGCAAACGGGCGGAAGCCGAGATAAAGGCCTCGGAGTCCAACTACCGGGCAATATTCGACGGCACGAACGACGCCATCTTCGTCCTCGATCCGGAGAGCGGCGCCATTGTCGACGTAAACAGAAAGATGTGCGAGATGTACGGATGCACCCGGGACCAGGCCCTCCGGTTCGACGTGGAGGCTTTCAGCTCCGGCCGCGTTCCCTATACGCAGAGCTTCGCCCTCGACTACATCCGCAAGGCGGCGGTCGGGGAAAGCCAGCTTTTCGAATGGCAGGCGAAAACCATGGACGGGCGCCTCTTCTGGGTCGAGGTGAACATCAGGAAGATCCTGCTCGGCGGCGCCGTGCGCGCGCTTGCCTCGGTGCGCGACATATCGGAACGCAAGCTGGCTGAAGAAGCCCACCGGGAGAGCGAAGAGCGTTTCCGCCGCATCTTCGAGCAGCATGAAGACGCCGCCATGATCGTGTGTCCGGAAACCCTCGTGATCATCGACGTCAATCCGACCCTGGTCAGGCATTACGGCTTTTCGCCGAAAAGGCTTTTCCGTGACGGGCCTGAGCTCTTCCTCCGGAAACCGGAACTGGACAGGATACGCGAAGCGCTGGGGGGAATCACCGGAACGGGACAGATCCGGGTTGAACCGCTCGTCACATTCAACAGGCGCGACGAAAGGATTCTCACCTCTTTCAAGGCGAAGCTCATCAAGGCTCGGGGCGTTTCGTACGCCTACTGCACCTTCCGCGACATCACGGAGCACCTCAGGATCCGGGAAGAAACAAAGAGAATGCAGGCCAAGCTCCTCCAGACCAACAAGATGGCCGCCCTGGGCACGCTTTCCTCGGGAATCGCCCACGAGATCAACAACCCGTCCAACTTTATTCTCTCCAATGCCCGGATGCTGCATGACGCCTGGAAGGATATCGTTCCGGTTCTCGACGAGTATGCCCGGGAACAGGGCGAGTTCTGCGTCGGCGGCTTCGATTTTTCCGAGGCCCGTGAAACCCTGCCCAAGCTCATCGAGGGGATTGTCGAGGGGTCGCGCCGCATCAGGGATATCCTGGCGGGGCTTCGGGAGTATGCCCGCGGAGAAAAGACGCAGCCGCTCCAGAAGGTGGATGTCAACACCGTTGTGACGAAATCCTTCACCATGCTGCAGAACCATATCAGGAGCCATACCGAACACTTTCATTGCTCCCTGGCGCCGGATGCTCCCCTTGTCAGGGGAAGCTTCCAGCAGCTGGAACAGGTGGTCGTCAACCTGGCCATGAATGCCCTGCAGGCCCTTCCCAGCAGGAACTGCGGGGTCTATATCTCCGTGTTCCGGGATCGACCGACCGGAAACGTGGTGATAAAGGTCAGGGACCAGGGGGTCGGGATGCCGCCGGAGGTCGTGAAGCGGATCTTCGACCCGTTCTTCACCACCAGGCTCGACAGCGGCGGGACCGGTCTCGGTCTCTCCATCTGCTACTCAATCATCAAGGATCACCAGGGAACCATAGAGGTGGAGTCCGAGCCCGGCACGGGGACGAGCGTGTACGTGCGGATTCCACCCTGCAGCCGGGGAGAGAACGCCCATGAAGAGGGACTCGAAGAGTAATCCGCCGTCCGTGCTGCTGGTTGACGATGAGGATCAGATCCTCTTTTCATCCGCCACGCTCCTTCGCCGCGCCTCGTTCCGGAACGTGACGACCGTTTCCGACAGCCGCGAGGTGATCCCTCTCCTGGCTGGGGAGAATGTGGGCGCCATCGTCCTGGACCTGTTCATGCCCCATGTTTCCGGCACGGATCTCCTGGTCGACCTGTGCCGGGATTTTCCCCAGATCCCGGTGATTGTCATGACCGCGGCCCACGACCTGGAGACGGCCATTGACTGCATGAAAAAGGGCGCCTTCGATTACCTGCTGAAGCCGGTTGAGAATGCCCGTTTCATATCCAGCGTTACCAAGGCCCTGGAGATCTTCACCCTGAAAAACCGGATGGCCCTCCTGGAACAGCACCTGTTTACCGGACGGCTCGACCATCCGGACGCCTTTTCATCCATTATAGGGGCAAGCCGGAAGATGCTGGCGGTCTTCCAGTACTGCGAAGTGATCGCCGCCTCCCGGCAACCGGTGCTTGTTACCGGTGAAACCGGAACCGGCAAGGAGCTCATCGCCCGGGCGATCCACCAACTGAGCGGGGTTTCCGGCAGATTCGTTCCGGTAAACGTGGCCGGCCTGGATGACACCATCTTTACCGACAGCCTTTTCGGCCACCGCAGGGGGGCGTTCACCGGGGCAATCGAGCCGCGGCGGGGGCTGATTGAGTCCGCCATGGACGGCACACTTTTCCTGGACGAAATCGAGGACCTGTCGGAATGCTCGCAGGTGAAGCTTCTCCGCCTCCTCCAGGAACAGGAATACTACCCGGTTGGTTCGGATGTCCCGAAAAAAAGCACCGCCCGCATTATCGCTTCCACCAATCGAGACGTGCGGGATGCCGTGGCGGGAAAGACATTCCGCAACGACCTTTACTACCGGCTCTGCGGCCACCGCGTCGTTCTTCCGCCCCTCCGGGAGCGACGGGAGGATATCCCGCTCCTGGTGGAGCACTTTCTCCGCAAGGCAGCGCAGAGCCTCGGCAAAAGGCGTCCCAGCCCCCCTCCCCAGCTCTTTTCCCTCCTTTCCGCCCACGCGTTTCCCGGAAACGTCCGCGAACTGGAGGCGATGGTGTTCGACGCCGTGGCGCGCCATTCCTCGGGGGTCTTGTCCCTGGCAAGCTTCAGGGACGCCGTCGCCCGGGAAGGCGGCGTGGCGCCCCTTTCCCAACCGGAACCCGCGGAAACGGCTTCCCATCTACTGCGTTTTTTCGAGCAACTCCCCACCCTCAAGGAAGCCGAGGCCCTTCTCCTGAACGAGGCGATGAAACGCTCCGGCGGGAACCAGGGAATCGCCGCATCTCTCCTGGGAATCACCCGCTCGGCCCTCAATAAGCGGCTCAGGAAGGGAGGTTAGTCCCGTTTTTCATGAGAAACCCTGTGCCGCATTTCACACCTGTGAAAATCGTCACACAACCGGAAATCCTTTCCCAATCAGGATTCCGTCACATCTTTCATCTCGCCCGCCGCTGTTTTTTTTACATCTCTTTTTAGAACAGACTTCGCGCACAACGCCCTATCATCCTGAAAAATAAGGATTCCTTATCCACCGACGAATCCGGCATGCTCCCTGCTCTTCCCTGAACGAATCTGTATTGGAAGAGGAGAGTCGTATCACCGTATCCCGTTCGTCGGGAAAAACCACTTCTTTCAAGGAGGGAATCATGTCAATGCCATTAGGAGCGGTTCGGTTTCTCATGCCCCCTATCTCGCTGATAGGGTGTGGAGCGTCCAAAGCAGTCGGTAGCTACCTGAAGACGTACGGGGTAAAAAAATCCCTGATCGTCACCGATCAGGGCCTGGCCAAGATAGGCGTGGCCGACACCATCAAGAAATACATTGAGGAAGCGGGCTTGGAAGCGGTGATCTACCCGGGCGCGGAGCCCAACCCCACGGACAAGAACGTTGCGGACGGCGTCAAGGCGTACAAGGACAACGGCTGCGACTCCATCGTATCGCTCGGCGGCGGCAGCTCCCATGACTGCGGCAAGGGTATCGCCATCGTGGCGGTCGGCGGGGGACGGATCCACGACTACAAGGGCATCGACACCGTCACCAAACCCATGCCCTTCTTCGTAGCCATCAACACCACCGCCGGCACCGGCAGCGAAATGACCCCGGCCGCGGTCATCACCAATACTGAAAATCATGTGAAAATGGTCGTCTGGAGCATCAACGTGTCGGCCAACGTGGCCATAAACGACCCGGAACTGATGGTGGGAATGCCCCCGGCCCTTACGGCGGCGACCGGCATGGACGCCCTCACCCACGCGGTTGAAGCCTATGTCTCCCTGGGACACAACCCGAAAGCCGACGCCCTGGCCTTGAAGGCCATCGAGTTCATTGCCAAGTACCTGCGCAAGGCCGTGGCCAACGGCAATGACATCGAAGCGCGCACCGGCATGGCATACGCGGAATACCTTGCCGGCGAAGCCTTCTCCAGCGCGGGCCTCGGAATCGCCCACTCCCTCGCCCACCAGCCGGGCAGCTTCATCGGCCTGCCTCACGGCGTCTGCAACGCCATCTTCCTGCCCCTGGTCTGCGAGTTCAACATGAACGCCTGCCTGGAACGCTTCGCAGACGTTGCGGTGGCAATGGGCGAGGACATCGTCGGCATGACGACGAGAGACGCGGCGCTGACGGCCATCGATGCAATCCGGACACTGTCGGCGGACATCGGCATTCCTGCCGGACTCAAGGAACTGGGCATGAAGGAAGATGACATCCCGATGATGGCCGAATGGGCAATGAAGGAAGTCTGCACGCCCACCAATCCGCGGGTGACGACGGTCAAGGACATGATCGAGTTGTACAAGAAGGCCATGTAGGGCAAGGACATTCTGCGGCGCAGTCGTAATCGAATGGCGACGGGTGAGGTAGTCCGACAGGAACGGTGGATGGCTTCACCTGCCGAATCCAGGATTTTTCAAGGAGGGAAACATATGGCACTGGCTGAGCAGGTATACGAATTCTACATTCCATCCATTTCCCGCATGGGGATCGGCGCGGTCAAGGAGGTCGGGGCAAAGGCGAAATTTCTCGGCGGCAGCAAGGCGTTGCTCGTTACCGACAAGGGCCTTTCGAAGTCGGGCATGGCCGACCAGATAAAGAAGCTTCTGGAAGATGCCGGAGTCCCGACAATCATCTTCGACGGCGCAGAACCGAATCCCACCGACCTCAATATACGGGCCGGCCTGAAGGCGTACCAGGACAACAAGTGCGACCTGATCGTCACCCTGGGCGGCGGAAGCTCCCACGACACGGGCAAGGGGATCGGCATCGTGGCCAGCAACGGCGGCGACATCCGCGAATACGCCGGCATCGACACGGTCGCCAAGCCGCTGCCCCCCCTCATCGCCATCAACACCACCGCGGGCACGGCCAGCGAGATGACCCGCTTTGCCGTCATCACCAATACCGACACCCATGTGAAGATGATCTTCGCCACCCCCCGCATCACACCGACCATCGCCATCAACGATCCGGTGCTGATGGTGGGGATGCCCCCGGCGCTGACAGCCTCCACCGGGATGGACGCCCTCACCCACGCCATTGAAGCGTACGTGGCCGCGCTCATGAACCCGGTGACCGACGCCTGCGCCCTTGCGGCCATCAGGCTGATTGCGGAATGGCTTCCCGCGGCCGTTGCCAACGGCGACAACATGGAAGCCCGCGACAAGATGGCCTATGCCGAGTATCTGGCCGGAATGGCCTTCAACAACGCCGGCATCGGCATCGTCCACGCCATGGCCCACCAGCCGGGCGCGCTCCTCAACAAGCCGCACGGCGTCTGCAACGCCATCCTGCTGCCGCACGGGTGCGCGTTCAACCTCATTGCAATGCCGAAGCGCTTCGCGGACATCGCCGTTGCCCTGGGAGTCAGAACATGCGGTCTCACGGACATGGAAGCCGCGGAGAAAGGCGTCGAGGCCATCAGGAAACTGTCGCGCATAATCGGCATTCCCGCCGGGCTCGCGGAAATCGGTGTCAAGGAGAGCGATATCCCGGCCCTGTCCGACAACGCCATCAAGGACATCTGCTGCCTGTTCAATCCGCGCAAGATAACCATTGACGACATCCGGAGGATTTACAAGGAGGCGCTGTAGAATAACGCCTGAATCCGTGATGCCTGAATGGCGAGGTGAGCGGAATGCCGGGGTTTGAACGTCGCCGATGCCGCTTCACGCCGGTTACGCCGGGTGACCTTCGTCGGGCCGGCGCAACTCGCGCCAATGCAGAAAACCGAGGCGCTCCGCGAAGGCGAAGGCGTGAAGGCGTTACGGATTCAGGTACCGTCATATCGATGCACTACCATGAATGTGAAAACGGCAGTTGAAGTCGTCCGAAGAGAACGACTTCGGCCTGATTCGTTGCTGCTCTTGGCGAAATGGAGCGTCAACAGCCGATGGTGTCCGAACCCGCAGGGTGAGTTCATCGGCTGTAGCGAAATGAGTCTGGAGCAGCAGAAGCAGGCCGGCCGGAGTGAACGAAGGATGACTTCAACTGACGAATCCGGTATGAAATGATGGAGGAATATCTATGAAAAGACTGCTTGTTCTTGCAGTAATGGGCCTGCTGCTCGCCAGGCCGGACGTATCTCTGGCCGCGGCGTACGCGCGGGACTATATTCCGCTTCCCGCCGGCACATCCCTCTTCTGCGCCTACTTCAATCACGTCAGCGCCAACAAGCTGTACAAGGACGGCGAGAAGCTGGGCGACGATTTCAACCAGACCGTGAACGTGGGGCTCCTCAGGTACGTCTACTACGTGAATGCCGGCAAGGCCCTGCTGGGCGACGGCGGCTTTACCATCGACCCCCAGTTCATCGTCCCCTTTCTGGATCTCAGCCTGAGCGGCACCTACGAGACCCTCAACAAAGGTCAGGAGTTTTCGACCACCGGCTTCGGCGACCCCATCATACTCGCCACCTTCTGGTTCATCAACGACCCCAAGAACAAGTTCTGGGTAGGCTTCACCCCCTGGCTGACCCTGCCGGTGGGCCAGTACAACAAGAACCGGCTGGCGAGCCCGGGCGGCAACCGCTGGGTAATCAAGCCGGAGATCGGCATCGTGAAAGGGTTGGGCGAAAAGGCGTACCTGGACCTGATCGTGGGCGGCGAGTTCTACACGGACAACGACAAGTACATGGGGGACAACAAGCTGGAGCAGGACCCCGCGCTGCAGGCGGAAGCGCACCTCAGCTACGACATTACCAAACAATGGGCCATTTCGCTGGACTACTACTACACCAACGGCGGTGAAACGAAAGTAAACGGCGTAAAGCAGAACGATGCGCAAAGCAACCACGGCCTGGGAGCAACCCTGTTCTTCCTGATCGGCAGCAACAACCAGCTGCTGTTCTCGTACCGGGACGACTTCTCGGTGAAGAGCGGCGCCGGCACCAATACCTTCGGCGTCCGCTGGGCCTATTTCTTCTGACCAGGGGCGGGAAATCGCTCGTCCCTGCCTTCCTTCCCATGAATCTGCTTGCCGAAAATCCTCCTTTTCGGCGATGGGGCGCGCACAGCGCCCTTTTTTTCGACGGCGCGCCTCCTGACCGCGGCACTCCGGGCGCCCCCGGCGCGGATGAACGGAGAGATTCCTCCGCATACGCCTATTTTGTTCGTGTGTTTTCTTCCGCTTCGTGCTTGAATGGGCCGGAATGCATACATACCTGAATCCGTGGCGCCTGAACGCCGAGACGAGCTGAACGCCGGGTTTTGAACGTCGCCGACGCTGATTCACGCCGGTTCGCCGGGTGACCTTCGTCCGGCCGGCTCAACCCGAGGAAATGCAGGAAACCGAGGCGTGACGGCTTGGTGAAGGCGTGAAGGCGTCACGGACTCAGGGCAAAAAAACCGTCCGATACCGGAGGAATCATGACTGCCGGAGATCTCCGCAAAACGCTGCGCTACCGCTGGTTCATTTTCTGGTGCCTTGCCTTCGGCTACATTCTCGTGTTTTTCCACCGGCTCTGCCCGGCGGTCGTGGCAACCGATATGATGACCGACCTCCATGCGAGCGGAGCGCTCATCGGCTTTCTCAGTTCCGCCTATTTCTACCCCTACGCGCTCATGCAGCTTCCCACCGGACTCCTGTCCGACACCTGGGGACCCCGCAGGACCATTACGCTCTTCCTCTGCGCCGCATGCGCCGGGTCCGTGCTGCTGGGCCTGACCCCGTCCCCGGCCGGCGCGGTTTTCGGCCGCCTCCTGGTAGGCCTTGGGGTCTCCACCCTGTTCGTCTGCACATTGAAAATCCTTGCAGAGTGGTTCAGCATCAGGGAGTTCGTGTCCATGACCGGCATCCTCATGGCCATGGGCGGGGTGGGATCCCTGTCCGCCGCCACGCCCCTGGCGGTGGTAAGCGCCAGGATCGGGTGGCGGATGTCCTTTGTCCTGGTCGGTCTGCTGACTGCGGTGCTGGCGGCCCTGGTATGGAAGATCGTGCGGGACCGGCCGGCCGATATGGGATGGCCGTCGCCTGCGGAACATGCGGCATCGGATGATCCGCCCATCAAGCTGTTCAACGGTATCAAACAGGTCGTAACACTGCCTGCCTTCTGGCCGCTGGCGATCTGGTTTTTCTTCAAGTACGGCATCTTCACCTCCTTTGCCGGCCTCTGGGGCGGACCGTACCTGATGCAGGTGTACGGGGTGACGAAGGCCCGCGCCGGGGGAGTTCTCTCCCTGGTGGCCGTGGGGATGATCGTGGGCAGTCCGCTGCTCGGCTACCTTTCGAATCGCGTGCTCAAAGGGCGCAAGCCCACCCTGGTCCTCGCAAGCCTGGCAATGGTCGCCATGACTGCTCTCCTCGCCTTTGCCACCGACACCCTTTCCCTTCCCCTGATCGGCGGCCTCTGTTTCGGGTTCGGCGTTTTCTCCAGCGCCATTGCCGTGATTGGATTCACCTGCGCGCGGGAGCTCTTCCCCTCCCGGATCGCCGGAACCTGCCTCGGGCTTCTCAACCTCTTCCCCTTTGCGGGAGGCGCTCTCCTGCAACCACTCCTTGGATACATTCTCGAAAGTCATGGAAAAATCGGCACGGCGTTCACTATCGAGGGATACCGCCGGGCCTTCCTGTTCCTTTTCCTGAGCGCGCTGGCGGCCCTGATCGCCAGCCTTTTCGTGAAAGAGACGATGGAAAAGGCCACAGCGGGTCGGGAGAACGGCCGGCCGGAGTGAACGAAGGACGACTCCAACCGCGGTTCAGGTTCAACGCTCCCCCCCGCGGGCGCCCATGGAAACGGAACGGCGCGTTCCCATGGAAGTATCGTGGAAGATTTCGAGACAAATTCCCCATGTATGGTATTTTTGTTGTGTGATTATGAATTTCCTTGCATTGAGGCGGGCACATTTCATATCGAGCGGATAGAGAACAGCCGCCCGGAACTCATTGTGATTGCACCTCGGCATCGGAGCGGGTCGTTCGGTGAGCTGACGCATGGAAAGAATCCTCGTCGTCGAAGATGACCGGTTTTTCCGGGAGATGTACTGCCGTCTCCTGCGTGAAGAGGGGTACGAGGCCGACGCGGCCGCGTCCGTCGAGGAGGCGTTGGAGTGCCTCCGGAAAACGGTGTACCACCTTATCGTCACCGACCTGGTCATGCCCGGCCGGAGCGGAATGGATCTGCTGCTTCACGTGAAAAGAAACGACCCGTACAGCGAAGTAATCATGGTCACAGCCAGCACCAACGTGGAGTCGGCCATCCTGGCCCTGAAAAACGGGGCCCGCGACTACCTGCTGAAGCCGGTCAACCACGACGAGTTCCGGCACAGCGTGGCCCTGTGCATGGAACAGCGCAGGCTCGTCAATGAAAATATCGAGCTGAAAGACCTGTTTGCCATGGTCCAGACCGCCAAGAACGAGTGGGAGCGAACCCTGGACTGCATCCCGGAAATGGTGATTCTCACGGACACGGAATCGGTGGTGAAGAGATGCAACAGGACCTTTGTGGGATACATGGGCAAGGACTTTCCCGGGATTCTCGGCAAAAACCTGTTCTCTCTCCTGCGGGAACACGGCCTGCCGATCGATGACGCCGATGCGCCGTGCCTGCGATTCCGCTCCGCGGCCTCGGATCGCTGGTTCGAACTGCGGCGGTTCCCCTATGCGGAAAAAGAGAAACCCGTCGTGGCCGGACATGTCGTCATCATCAGCGACGTAACCCAGCAGCGGCGGTTTACGGAACAGTTGGAGGAAAAGAACCGGCAGATCCTGGAAAACGTCCGGCTTCTCAATGAAAAAAACAGGGAGCTGGAGAGCGCGTATGCCACACTGACCAACACCCAGGCCCAGATCATTCACCAGGAAAAGATGGCATCCATCGGGCAACTCTCCGCCGGGGTCGCCCACGAGATAAACAACCCCATGGGATTCATCACCAGCAATCTCGGCACGCTGGGGAAATATATCGAGAAAATCACCGGGTTCATCCGCCTCCAGCGCTCCGTCCTGTCCGGCTGCGACGAAGCCTCGCTTGCCGAACTGCGGGAAGCGGAGCGGAACATCAAGCTCGACTTCATCCTGGAGGATATCGGAAAGCTTATTTCGGAATCCCTGGACGGAGCGGATCGGGTCCTCCATATCATCAAAAGCCTGAAAAGCTTCTCGCGGGCGGACGACGGCGAACGGGCGGCAACGGACATCAACGCCTGCATCGAAAGCGCCATCACCATTGCCTGGAACGAAATCAAATACAAGGCGACCCTGGAAAAACAGCTGGGGGTTCTCACTCCCATCCTCTGCAGCCCGAACCAGCTGAACCAGGTATTCATGAATCTCCTGATTAACGCGGTGCAGGCCATTGAAAAGGAGGGCAGGATTACCGTCAGGACGTGGCGCGAGGGAGCCTGGATCTGCGCCTCCGTGTCCGATACGGGCTGCGGCATGCCTCCTGAAACCATTTCACGGATATTCGAACCGTTTTTCACGACAAAAGAGGTCGGCGCCGGCACCGGCCTCGGTTTGAGCATCAGCTACGAGCTGATCCAGCGGCACGGGGGCGATATCCTCGTGGACAGTACGCCCGGCAAGGGGAGCACCTTCACGGTCCGCCTTCCCGTGGCGGATTAACAGACACTATCCGGCTGCATGAAACGGAGAGTAACGCATGCCTGACACGATCCTGTTCGTCGATGATGAAGAAAACGTCCTGAGCGCGGTTACCCGTGTCTTTTCCGACAAGGACCTGCGGATACTCACGGCGCCCGACGCGGCAGGGGCGCTTGAAGTTCTCCGCAGGGAGCCGGTTTCCGTTCTCGTGGCGGACAATCTCATGCCCGGCATGAAGGGAATGGATCTGCTCAAGGCTGCGCGCTCCCTTTCCCCGGAAACGATAAAAATCATGATGACCGCGTTTGCCGATCTCCCCACGGTGATGGAGGCCATCAACAGGGCTGACGCTTTCCGTTTCATCGTGAAACCATGGAAAAACGAGGAACTGATAGCGACAGTCCAGGAAGGGGTGGAACGGTACCGGATGGCGCGTTCCCGCCGGAGGGAGGACGATTCGGTCCTCCATGCGCTGGCCGAGACCATCGAGCTGAAGGACCCCTACACCAGGGGCCACTGCGAACGGGTGGCCCGCTACGCCCTGCTGATGGCGGATGCGCTGCGGCTCCCGGAAGGGATGAAAAAAGATATCCGCTACGGCAGCTGGCTCCACGACTGCGGGAAGATAGGAATTCCCGAGAACATCCTGAATGCGTCGCGGAAGCTGGACGGCGAGGAGTATGCCATGATTCGCCTCCATCCCGACTGGGGCGCGGAGGTTGCGCGCAAGGCCCGCATGTCGCCGACGGTCGTCAACATCATTCGCTATCACCACGAGCAGTTCGACGGAGGAGGCTATCCATCCCGCTTCTCGGGAAGGGACATCCCGGTGGAGGCCAGGATCGTGGCGATAGCGGACACCTACGATGCGATCACAACGGAGCGGCCGTACTGTTCCGCGCATCCCGAAGAAAGCGCCCGCGCGATCCTGCGGAGTCTCCGGGGAAAGAGGCTCGACCCCGAGATTACGGAGATTTTCCTGGGGCTTCTGGCGCACGGCAAAAGGGACGACTCCGTGGGTGGAAACGACACGGAATCGTCGGGCCGGGCGCGAGATGAGTATCGCGAAGGAGGGAGCCGCGAAGTGAGCGAAACGCTGTTTCGAGGGGAGGAGGCATGACAAACCGTATCCTGCTGGTTGATGACGAGCCCCATATCATCTCTGCCCTGAAGAGGGTTCTCCTGGAAGAACCGTACGTGATCCTGTCCGCGGCCAACGCCGAGGAAGGGTTGAAGCTCATGGAGAGCAGCCGTTTCAAAGTGGTGATCTCCGACGAACGCATGCCGGGTATGGGCGGCGCCGAATTCCTGTCCATCGTCCGGAACAGCCACCCGGAGACCATCCGTATTCTTCTGACCGGGTATGCAAGCCTGGAGGCCGCCATGACGGCCGTCAACGGCGGGGAGATCTATCGATTTTTCATGAAACCATGGAACGATCTGGAGTTGATACTGGCTATCCGCACAGCGGTTGAAAGATATGACCTTGAGGAGGAGAACCGGAGGCTGCTGGCACTTGTAAAGAGACAGGCACGCGAACTCAAGGCCATAGAAGAAAGATTTCCCGGCATCACCGGCATCGAACGCGACGTGGACGGATCCATCACCCTGCCGGAGATGTCGGAGGAGGAGATGGAACAGATTCGGAAGCAGTGCGGATGATGGCCGCATAGCTTCCGGAGAAGCTGACCGCGACACGGTCGCCCCGCGGGATGCTGACCTCCAGCCGGATCTTCCCCCGCCCCCCGGCGCGGAGATTGGCGAGGAAGCGGGCATACCCGTCATCGTCCGGGAGCGAACAGCGCGCCTCCCAGCCATCGGTTACCGGCAGGGCATAGGTGACCCCGCACTCGTGGATCATCACGTCGCCCGGAATCCCCTCCTCCTTCAACTTCAGGTGAAGAAGCCCCCACCCGGCCAGCACCAGCACCGCATACAGGCTCCCTCCGAAGGCGGTCCCCTTGTCGTTCACGTTCGGCGCAAGGGGCGCGCGCAGGACAAGGGAAACGCCGTTGTACGCGGCGACCCGGATACCCATCTCCCGCGTGATGGGAATCTGCGTGTGGAAGATTTCTTCGAGGTATTTTTCCGGAGATACGATGTCCATGGTGTCTCGTGAAGAGCCGCCATCCCGCCCTTGAAAGACCTCATTGGGATGGTGACCGCCGACACCATAATCCGATTGACCGCAAAAAGCAATCGGTGGGATAATCGACGCGTTCGTACCGTCCCTTTTTCAAAACCCGTTGTACCTTATTCCGATGTGCACCCAGGATGACACGGTTCTCGTAGGGGCGGCCCTGCGTGGCCGCCCAAAAAAAGGGCAACCACATGGGGTTGCCCCTCCATGGGATGCCCTCCGGAACGCAAAGCCGAATTAGGAGGAAAGCATGAAACCGCGGATTATTGCCCTGGCAGTGCTGCTCTGTACCTTTGCCGGGTGTGACTACCTTCCCTTCGGCTATACCGAGATCGGCGATGTGGTGCGAAATCCGGCGCTGTACGAAGGCAAGGAAATAAAGATACAGGGAAGCGTATCGGACGTGGTCAAGGTGCCGTTCATCGAGATGAAGATGTACTCGTTGAAGGACAAGGGCGCTGAAATAACCGTGATCACGGACGGCCCCCTGCCTGCCGCCAATCAGAAAATCGCCGTCAAGGTCCGGGTGAGCAGCATTGCCATCATCGGCGGCGAGTCAATTGGTCTGAAAGTCAAGGAAATCAAGAGACTGCAGGGTTTGTGAAGAGATGCCCGCCCATGCCGTCACGAAGGAAAAACCATCTCCTTATCCGTAAGGGCGTACCCGAGGGCGAAAATAATCTTGCGCCTGGTCTCCAACCGGCAGGACTCGCCGCGCTCGATCCGATCGATGGTTGCCGAGGAAATCCCGGCGAGACGGGCAAGCTCCATCTTGCTCATCAGGCGTTCCTCTCTGATTCTTCGAACATTATTTCCGTTTTTCACTTCAACACTCCCCGGATTCTCCAGCAAGGGCGATCGAAACCGACACGCATCTCGAATCGGCACGCTTTTGCTTCAACCTTCCTGTTCCCCTCCTGGTCAAGGCGGGCGAAACAGGAAACATGGAGATTGTATCTTTCTCTGCCAATAAATCAATCAGGGAAAACCGTATCCCGGCAATGGGCACGGAGCAGCGGAAACGGCCCACCCGGAGCGAACAACGGATGACCCCGCCTGCCGAATCCGGAGCGCCATCGGTTTCGTGAGGGTTCAGATGCCGATATCCTCGTTCCAGAGCAACGGCTTTCCCTTGATAAAATCTTCCATCAGCTTGATGCATTCCGGGTCCTGGAGCACCTCCAGCAGGACACCCCGCGACGTGAGCCACTCTTCTTCCCCCATGAAGGTTTTGTTTTCGCCGATCACCACCTTGGGGATCCCGTAGAGCAGGATCGCTCCGCTGCACATGGGGCAGGGGGAAAGGGTCGTGTACAAGGTACACTCCCGATAGATTCGCCCCTCCAGCCGTCCCGCGTTTTCCAGGGCGTCCATCTCCCCATGCAGGATGGCGCTGCCCCGCTGCACACGCCGATTATGGCCCCTGCCGAGAATTCTGCCGTTATGAGCCAACACGGAACCGATGGGTATCCCTCCCTCGGAGAGCCCCTTCCGTGCTTCCTCAAGCGCTGCCCGCATGAATACGTCCATGGTTCCCCCCTTGTCTGCCCGCAGGCGTCATTCATCCTGCATTGTAGATGACGCAGACGAGGCGTCAAGTTTGAATAAAAATTTCCAGCAACTACCCTTTCCCTCCCCACGACCCGTATTTTCTTCATTTCCGGGGTAGTGTCCTTGACAAAGATACTTAACACTGTAAAGTTAGTTAACGCTGTATAAAGTTCACTATATGGGGGGGCAGGTGGACAAAATGGGCATTGTTGAGCGAAAAAAACGGCAGAGGGAGTCGCTTCGTCATGAAATTCTCGATGCCTCGAGGGAGATTCTGCTTGCCGGGGGATATGCGCAGCTTTCCATGCGCGGCATAGCCAAACGCATCGAGTATTCGCCAACCACGATCTACCTCTATTTCAAGAACAAGGACGAAATCCTCTATCATCTCTGCGTCGAGGCGCTGGAACGCCAATTTGAATTCATCCATGCGGCCGGCGGCGACGAACCGACCCCATTCCTGCGTCTGCGTGCTGCCTTGCGGGCATATATCGATTTCGGCCTCTCCGAACCGGATCGGTATCAAATCACCTATATGGCGGATATTTCCCGGTATGTCAGCATGGCGAGCATTCTGGAACAAGGGAGCTTCGCTTCCAGGCTCCGTGAATTCATGTGCCAAAGAGTGAATGAGGTTCTGATTGACGCAGGATGCGCCCTTGACGTGGAGAGTGCTTCCCAGGCGCTCTGGGCGCATTGCCACGGGATGGTCTCGCTCCTGATAGGCCGCCCCGATTTCCCGTGGGTCGAGCGTGAGAGGCTCATCGAGACAGGCCTTGACATTTCATTGAACGGACTGGCCCGCCACGGGGCGGGATAGCGGTGACTCTTTTTCACATCCGCTGACCATTGGTACAGTTCGCGGCGACACTGCGATACACATATCACATATCAAATACAGCAAGGATCAAAAGGAGTGGGGTATGAGACACCTGGTTGTCTGTATGGCGGTTCTGCTGGCCGTTTCGCTTTCGGCCTGTTCCTCGGGCAGGAAAGATGAACCGTCGACCGGTTCGCCGATACCGGTAAAAATCGGCACGCCGCGGGAGAAAGAGGACCATGA
>CALABV010000100.1 GCA_937886325.1 uncultured Geobacter sp. | reverse complement strand
TATTCCCAGTTGTCGGTCATCGTCACCTCCTACGAGAAGAATCCGGAATGGATCCTGAAGCTGATGCGGGCCGGCGCGGTGGAATATCTGCTGCGTCCCGTGGCACAGGATGACCTGATGCAGGCCTTGACCAAACTGGGACGGTTCTGGCTCACCAAGCCGGAGGAACAGAAACAGGCCGGCAAAATCATTGCCGTGTACTATCCGACCGGCGGCGTCGGCGTTACCACGGTGGCGGTCAATCTTGCGGCGGAACTTGCCTCTCAGTCAACAAAGGTCGCCCTGGTTGACCTGAACCTGTTCGCGGGCGACATTTCCACCTTTCTGGACGTGAACCCTTCCTACACCCTGAGCAGCGTGACCAACAACATAGCGCGGCTGGATGCCAATTTCCTGATGGGGGTCATGACGCGCCATTCGTCCGGCCCTTACGTGCTCACCGAGCCCACCGAGCTGGACGAGGCCATCAACATCACGCCGGAACAGGTGAACCGCCTGCTGCAGTTTCTGAAAGGGGTTTTCGACTACGTGGTGGTGGACTGCGGGGGGCAGTTGAGCGGGTGCACCATGTCCATCATGGAGAACGCGCATCTTATTATGTTCACAACCGTCCTGAGCCTTCCGACAATAAAGACTTCCAAACGCTACCTGACCGCCATGGAGAGGAAGGGCATCCGCAAGGATCGGTTGAAGCTGCTGATAAACCGCTACATATCCAAGGCGGACATCCAGTTGAAGGATGCGGAACGGGTCCTCGGCTATCCCGTCTTTCTCGCGGTTCCCAACGAATATGAGAACATCATAGCGTCCATCAACAAAGGGGTGCCCGTGGTGAAGCTGATTCCACGCTCGTCGGTGAGCAGGGCATTCGTGCAGCTCGCGGACCAGGTGAAGAAGGAGTTCGGGGGGTGAGGCATCCCTCACCCCTGCCCCACTCCCTGAGGGCGAGGGGAAAATGGTAGATGGAAAAGATTATTCAATCTACATGAAACATATAGCAAGGAGTCCCGTATGTCTTCCGATACCTATTCACAAGGAACAACCGGCAAGGACAGGGAGTTCTTCCAGGAACTGAAGAGCCGCATCCACCGGCGTCTCATCGAGAAGCTGGACCTGTCCAAGATCGACCTGGTGGGCAGCAGCGATCTGATTCGGGAGATCGGCTACATCATCGAGAGCCTGATCGTTGAGGAAGGCGTTCCCCTGAACCAGATGGAAAAGGATCGCCTCATCGTCGAGATCCAGCACGAAACCTTCGGTCTCGGGCCGCTGGAGCCGCTGCTCGCCGATCCCGAGATTTCGGACATCCTGGTGAACAACAGCCACCAGGTCTATGTGGAGCGCTACGGCAAGCTGCAGAAGACCGATATCTGCTTCCGGGACGACAAGCACCTGCTGCAGATCATCGAGCGCATCGTCTCCAAGGTGGGGCGCCGTATCGACGAGTCATCTCCGTACGTGGACGCCAGGCTCCCTGACGGGTCCCGCGTGAACGCCATCATTCCGCCCCTGGCACTGGACGGGCCGGTCCTGTCCATCCGGCGCTTCGGCATGGAGCCACTCAAGATGAACGACCTGCTCCGATTCGGAACCTTGGACTCGCGCATCGCCCACGTCCTCAAGGGGGTGGTCAAGACGCGGCTGAATGTTCTGATCTCGGGCGGTACCGGCACCGGCAAGACAACGCTGCTGAACGTCCTGTCCGAAAACATCCCCAACGAAGAGCGGGTCGTAACCATTGAGGATTCCGCGGAACTCCACATGAAACAGGAGCATGTTGTCCGGCTGGAAACGCGGCCCGTCAATATCGAGGGACGGGGCGAGGTGACCCAGCGGGACCTGTTGCGCAACGCCCTGCGCATGCGGCCCGACCGCATCATCATCGGCGAGGTGCGCGGCGGGGAAGCCCTCGACATGCTCCAGGCCATGAACACCGGCCACGACGGCTCCCTGTCCACCATCCACGCCAATACCACGCGGGACGCCATGTCCCGTCTGGAGACCATGGTGCTCATGGCGGGCATGGACCTCCCCGAGAGGGCAATCCGTGAGCAGATAGCCTCCGCGATCAACGTCGTCATCCAGCTTGTCCGTTTCTCTGACGGTACCAGGAAGATTGTCAAGGTCTCGGAGATAACCGGCCTGGAGGTGAACACCATCGTCATGCACGACATCTTTGTCTACGACCAGCGGGGCATCGACAAGGACGGGAACGTTGTCGGCGAATTCAAGGCGACCGGTGTACGGCCGTTCTTCGCGGAGCGCTTCAGGGTGTACGGGTATGACATGCCCGAAGGGACGTTTGATAAGTAAAAAACCAGCTGTTGGCTGCTTGCCGCTAGCCGCCGGCTTAAAACCGCCAACCGCAACCATGAGCGTAAGGCTCTGTTCGCCAGCCGCTGACAGCTAGCTGCCAGCCGCCGATTTTCCAGGAGGTATCCCGTGCTGCTGATAATCCTTCTCATATTCCTCGCCGTGTTCCTGGTGATTCTGGCGATTTACCTGAATATCGCGGCCGCCAAGGATTCGCCGAAAGCGGAGCTGAAGCGCAGGCTTCGTCATGTGGCCCTGACCGGCGGCCGGGATTCGGGGAGCATGACAACGGATCTACGTTCGGAAATCGTCAGGGAGACTCCTCCCTTGGTCAGAGCCCTGAGCAAGGTTCCCTTTCTGCGTGGTCTGGAGGGAAGGATAGACCGTTCCGGACTCACCATTTCAGTACAGACGTTCCTCTTCGTCACTTTGGCGATTGTGTTCGTCGGCTTCGCCATCTGCTACCTGCTGTCGAAAAACATTATCCTGGCTCTTATCGTGGCCGCGGTGCTGTTGGCGATTCCCTTCTTTTTCATGGAATTCAAGAAACGGCAACGGGAAAACAGATTCACCGAGCTGTTTCCGGATGCTCTGACCATGATTGCCCGCTCCATCCGTTCCGGGCACTCGTTCGCCAGTTCCATCGAGCTTGTCGGCAGTGAGGTTTCCGATCCGGTCGGGAGCCTGTTCAAGATGGCCTACGACCAGCAGATGCTGGGGCTGCGGATAAACGATACCCTCAACAACCTGAACAACCGGATTGACAGCCTCGATTTGAGGTTTTTCACCACCGCGACCGCCATCAACAGCGAGGTGGGCGGCAACTTCGCCGAGATTCTGGAAAAGCTTGCGGATACCATTCGGGAACGGATCAAGATCAAGCGGCAACTCCGGGTGCACACCGCGCAGGGAAGGATGTCGGGCTACATTCTGGCCGTACTGCCGATTATCGTCTTTTTCATGATGAATATCATGATCCCCGGGTACCAGAACAAGCTGTTGCATGACGACACCGGCCGCATGATCCTTATCGGGGCCGCCGTGTTGCAGGTAATCGGGTTTTTCGTGATCCGGAAAATCATCAACATACGCATCTAGGAGGTGGCCGCCATGCTCCTCATAACCACGATTTCGGTTTTTATCGCCGCCGCCTTGATTGCCTGGGCGATACTCTACTACTTCTTAAGCGGGAAAAGCATGGTGGAGGAGCGTCTCGAAAGGCTTGCTCCTTCTCCGGAATCCCGGTTGGAGCGGAAGGACAAGGTTTCCAGACTTGGTGAGGCTCTCGGCAGGTTGGGCACGAAATTGCCCATGTCACCGAAAAACCAGAACAAATATTCCCGGATGCTGGTGGCGGCCGGGTACCGGAAAGAAGCGGTATATCCCTTTCTCGGCAGTAAGATTGTCTTCGCGATACTCCTGCCGCTCCTCTATCCGGCGTATCTGACATTTGTCACCCTGAAGGGGGTGTCCTTCCGGGAGGCGCTCTTCAACAGCCAGCCTCTGCTGGTTACCGTGACGTTGGCAATCATCGGTTTCCTGCTGCCCAGTTACTGGTTGTACTACGTGAAAAACAGGCGTCAGACGAAGATTTTTCATACACTGCCCGATATCCACGACCTGCTTACCGTCTGTGTCGAAGCGGGCCTGAGCCTGGACGCCGCGTTGATCCGGGTTACGGAGACGCCGCAGTTCGAGAAGGACCCCCTTGCGCAGGAAATCCGCATCGCCACGCGGGAAACGCGCGCCGGCAAACCGCGAATCGAAGCGCTGAAGGATATGGCGGACAGGACCATGGTTGACGATGTGAATTCCTTTGTAATCATGCTGGCGCAGACGGAAAAATTCGGTACCAGCCTGGCGCAGGCCCTGCGGGTGCATGCCGATTCTCTTCGTACGAAACGGAGGCAGCTTGCCGAAGAAGCAGCCGCCAAGACCACCATCAAGCTGATATTTCCCCTGGCGTTTTTCATCTTTCCGGCCATGCTGGTGGTCATGCTTGGTTCCGCTTTCATCCAGGTGCTGGGCATTTTCGGTTAGATGATTTATATTCATCGGGAAGGGAGGTGAACCTATGCAAGATTTCAGTGTGATTATTCTTCTGGTTATTGCCATTGAGCTGGCCCTGATTTATCTCAAACTGGGGAAACAGTAGGGAATCATCGAGTCCTATGTTCGTGCTGAGGGCGTGACGATTATGGATATTGTGTTGCGCCCTCTTTTGTTGTCGCGTGCCGGAATACGGGTATTGGTCATGAAGGCGGTTCTAGTATCGGATGGAAAAGCGCTAGCGGTTGATGTCAGCGTAGCGGAATCACTGGTCGCCAGAATGCGCGGGCTCTTGGGAAGGTCCTTTCTTCCTGCCGGACATGCGCTGCTGATACGTCCATGCAAGGGGATACACACGTTTTTCATGAGGTTCTCCATTGATGCGGTTTTCCTGGACAAGGACAACCGGATAGTCGCCCTCTATCACTCTCTGCCACCGAACCGCATGACAGCCGTGTACTGCAAGGCGCATTCCGTCCTGGAATTGCCGGCCGGTACTCTTGACGCGGACCTGGAAGTTGGAGAAGGAATTGAGTTTTTTTGAGCCATACAAGCGAACACCGATCTCGGCACCCTTCTTTTTTTCTACCGTATTCTCTTTTTCTTTTCACGTTTTCGTATTCCGGGATTCCCGAATTTCGTTTCGGTATCTGCCGATGATTTCGGATCATCATCCTTCACGTCCGGCGCGATGAACGGCGCCTCGATTCCAGAATCGGAGATTGTCAGCACATGATGATGACAACGCAAAACGAAAAAACGATTGCCGGGGGCCGCGAAAGCGAATCCGGAGAGAATCTCCTTTCGATTGTAGTACCGGCCTTTAACGAACAGGATGTGCTCACCGCTTTTCACGCACGCCTGGCCTCCGTTATGGATACCTTGGACATGGACTCGGAAGTAATCTATGTGAACGACGGCAGCAGGGACGATACTCAGGATGTTATCCGACGTCTTCGCCTGCGGGATCCGCGGGTCGCATTGCTGGACCTGAGCAGGAATTTCGGCAAAGAGATTGCCATGACAGCCGGCCTGGAACACGCGCGCGGTGAAGCCATTGTCATTATCGATGCCGATCTCCAGGACCCGCCGGAGTTAATCCCGGAGTTGGTGCGTCACTGGCGGGAAGGTTGGGACATGGTGTATGCCCAGAGGGTCGAACGTTTGGGGGAGACCATGCTGAAAAAAATCACTGCCCGCTGGTTCTACTGCCTCATGCAGCGGGTGGGACGGGTTCGTATCCCGGAAAACGTGGGTGATTTCCGCGTCATGAGCCGCAGAGCGGTCGATTCCCTGCTGCGGCTGCGGGAGCGACACCGTTTCATGAAGGGTCTGTTTGCCTGGATTGGCTACCCGCAGAAAGGGATCCCCTACCAGCGCGACTCACGATTCGCGGGCAGGACAAAATGGGATTACTGGCGGCTCTGGAATTTCGCGCTGGACGGGATCACTTCTTTCACCACAACCCCCCTGAAATGGGCTACCTATCTGGGTCTTCTGACGGCGCTCGGTTCCTTTGCCTATGCCGTTGTCATTATCTTACAGAAACTGCTGTACGGAAACCCGGTGAAGGGCTATCCCTCCCTGATGGTCGTCATCCTCTTTCTCGGCGGAGTACAACTTATCTTTCTAGGGATAATCGGTGAATACCTGGGAAGGATGTTCGATGAGACAAAGGCGCGTCCGCTCTATTTCATCACTTCGTTCGAACCGCCGAGGGCGTTTTTGAACGGGAGCGGAAAAGACGCGGAGGACAGCCTTCCATGAGGTGCGAACCGGCCAAACGCCGGCGAAGGATCGAAATCCTGTGCATCGCGGCCACGGTGTCGGTCGTGTACATGCTCTCGCTGAACGCGGGATTCCTGGCGCTTGACGATACCGATACGATTCGGTTCGTGCAGTCCGGAAAAGTATCATTGCATGACCTCATTTTCTCAGGGGGGAAAGGATACTATCGCCCACTTCCCATCCTTTCCCTCCAGGTGGATTTTCTGTTCTTCGGCGGTAACCCCGCGGGATACCACCTCACCAATCTGCTTCTGCACCTTGCAAATGCCCTTCTTGTGTATCATCTTGCAACGATGATCATGCGTGAGCAAGAGGGGAATACTTTCTTCCCGTTCCTGGCGGGGATGCTCTTTGCAGCGCACCCGGTGAACTCGGAGGCGGTTGCCTGGATATGCGGCCGGGCCGACCTGTTGTGCTGTTTCTTCTTTCTTCTGACTTTCATCGCGCTGACCCGACCGGGCCGACGGATGACCCCTGCGGCCGGAGTACTCATTTTCGTGGCATTTCTTTGTTCCCTTATGTCCAAGGAGGCTTCCCTTTTTCTTGTTATCCTGGCGCCGATATGGCTGTATCTGGAAAAGGGCGCCACGCAATGGCGCGGTATGCTGACGGCATGCGTCCCGGTGTTCTTTGCGGCAATAGTCTATCTTACGCTGCGCCAGGGGCTGCCCGTTTCTGCCGACCCTGCCGCAACGCCGACTCCGGTTTCGGGAGGCCGGGCCTTGTCATTTGTCGTGGAAGGCGTCGCTGCATACGGCTTCTACCTCGGGAAGCTCGTGTATCCCTTCCCTCTGAACATCGCCATAACCGAAATCCCCTCAGGAACGTGCGTCGGTATCTTTTTTCTCGTCGCAGCCGTGTCAATTCCGCTCTGGTTTAAAAAGACGGCTCTTCGGGCCCCTCTGTGTTTTCTGGCCCTTTCCCTGGTTCCGCCAATCGGCGCCATGTATTTATCTCTTCCATGGACGCCCTATGCCGAACGTTACCTCTACCTTCCGTCCGTCGCCTTCTCACTCTGCGTGGTTGTTGTCAGCGCCGGGCATGTCAGCCGTATTCCCCGTCTCGTCCCGATGATGTGCGTCCTGCTGTTCGCCGTGCTTACGGCTCACCGGGTCGCGCTGTGGACCAGGCCGATTCCTTTCTGGCTGGACGCGGTCGCCAAATCTCCCCGTTTCGGAACGGTTCGTCTTCTCCTTTCCGCGGCGTATCTCCAGGAAGGACGGTACCGTGAAGCTGAGGAGAGACTGCGGGAGGCTATTCGGCTGGGTCTGCCCAGGAAGAACGCCCGTGATTTTTCCGCAACGCTTGAGCGGTTGCTGAAAGAGAAATCCACCGGAAAGACAGGAGAGCCTCCCCGGACAGGGAGCGGACTCACCATGGGCGCATCTGGCAACGATATTTCGGAATCCATAACCACGTCACAACCGGAGTCATGAATGATGAAACTGAAAAAACGGTTCTATCTTCCATCCCTTGCCGACATGCTCTTTTTGTCCATTTTCCTGTTCCTGTGCATAAGCAGGGGGCAGGGGTTGCTCGGAGACGGTGATACCGGCTACCATATCCGGGCCGGGGAATGGATACTGAGAAGCCTGTCCATCCCACGCTTCGATATCTTTTCCTATCACTTCCCCCCAATCCCCTGGACAGCCCACGAATGGCTCTCGGAAGTGATAATGGCCCTGGTTCACCGCTATACCGGCCTAACAGGGATCGTTCTTCTGTTCACCTTTCTGCTGGCTCTGACGTTCTATCTGCTCTTCCTGAAGATTCGGGACTCGGGAGGCAATATCCTGATCGCCCTGTTCATTGTTCTTCTGGCAACGGCTGCCTCGCAGATTCACTGGCTTGCACGGCCTCACGTGTTTTCTCTCCTCCTGTTTTATGTGTGGTACCGTATTCTCGACGAGTTCCGCGATGGTACGAGGGATCAACTGTATCTTCTGCCGCCGCTGATGCTGTTATGGGTCAACCTGCACGGGGGCTATCTTTCCGGATTCCTGCTTCTCGGGATATTCATTGCGGGAGAGGCACCGGCGTTCTTTTCGGTCGCGAGCGAAATACGGGATCCGGCGAGACGGCGTGTGAAGGCTCTCGCCGTAATCTCCGCGGTCTGTCTGGCGTTGTCTTGCGTAAACCCGTACGGTTGGCATATCCTCCTCTTTCCCTTCAACCTGGTTTCGAACAAACTCATCATGGACAGCGTCACCGAGTTCATGTCGCCCAATTTCCATGAACCGTCGCCCCTGAAATATCTTATCCTGCTACTGGTCGCCCTCCTTGCGCTTTCGCGGGAGAAACTTCGTTTGACCGATCTTCTGCTTCTCCTGGTTTTTCTTAACATGTCCCTCTATTCGGTCCGCTACATCCCGCTGTTCGCCATCATCGCCTCGCCGATCCTGGTACGTCGGGCAAACCTTCTGCTCGAAGGCTCGGATGGACGATGGGCCGGCCTGCTTGCGAAGAAAGGCCGGAACATTTCTGCGGTCGATGCCTCGTCAGGGGGCATCCACTGGCCGATTGCGGCGGGGATCGTGGTTGCGTTGTTTATCGCCATGGGAACAGTTCACTACGGCTTCGACCCCAAAACGAAACCGGTTGCCGCGGTCCGCTTCCTGGAGCAGGAGAGCCTTCCGGGGAACATGTTCTGCAACGACGAGTTCGGCGACTATGTGATTTATGCGGCATGGCCGCGCTACAGGGTTTTTTTCGACGGCCGTTCCGATATGTATGGGACGGACAGATTGAAGGAGTACATCAAGGTCACGAATTTTGAAGAGGGTTGGGAAAAGGTACTGGACAAATACCGGATCAACTGGATCTTCTTCAATACCGATTCACGATTTTCCAGGTTTCTGCGGGAGAGGAAAGACTGGTCCCTAATATATCGGGACAAGGTGGCGTCTATCTTCATACGGAATACTGCGCCGAATTCGACGATTATAAAGAGGTATGGAATGAAAACGGGTCCCTCGGACCGCCAGGGGGAGCGGCGTGAAAGGTAGCATTGCCGTTTTTCGGACCATCCCATGGTCGTATGGGGTGCTGCTCCTGCTTTCCTTCGGGCTGGTCTGGGCGTTGCCGTACTTACCCACACAGGACGGCCCGAGCCATCTCTACAACCTGGTCATCCTCCGTGACCTGCTGAACGGCGGGCGGGTCTGGGGAGAGCACTTCATCCACGACCTGCGCGCCACACCCAATCTAGGCTTTCATCTAGTGGCGTATCCGCTGCTCGCCTTTTTTTCCCCTCGTGTCGTGGAAAAGATATTTCTATCGCTCTATATCCTTCTGATGACGGTTAGCGTCCCCTGTTTTCTCCGTTCGTTCGGCAACCGGCCGTTTCCCCTTTCCTATCTCGTGTTTCCCCTGCTGTTCAACTATGCCGTGATGATGGGATTTTACAGCTATTCGCTGGCTGTCCCCTGCATGCTCCTTTCCATGGCCTTGGCATGGTCGCTGCGCGAGCAATCGCTTTTACGGAAGGCACTGGCCTTCAACCTCTCCGGATGTGTCCTCTTCTACCTCCACCTCATCCCCTTCTCCATCTTCATGCTCTTTCTCTTCATCATGACCCTGGTACCTTCCCGGCGGGGCGGGAAGAGATGTCGCGACCTTCTCGCACTGGTTGCCGTAACCGTTCCGTGTAGTATCATCGCGCTGGATTTCCTGTCCGGAACGAGTACTGCCCACGGTTCAACCTTTCCGTATACGGTTTCGCTCTCCCGTTTCGCCTGGCTGTCGGTGGAGATTCTTCTCTTCTCACTAGATACATTTCAGGTCTGGCAGATCGCTCCGTGGGTTGTCCTCGCAGTGGTAGCGTACGCTATGATGCGGACTCAGCCTGCTCCTCGTCCCGACGCCGAAAGAAGCCGTGATGCGCGTCGCTGTGTCATGGCGACGGTTCTTGCCGTAACGCTGGTATATTTCATTGCGCCGGACAACTTCGCCGGCGGCAGCCTGTTCAATCAGCGCCTGCCGTGGGTCGTATTTCTCCTGGCGCTCCCGCTGCTCACGGTTCCCGCAACCGGATTCATCGCCCGGTTTCAGGGAGTGCTTTTTCCGGGGGTGGCTCTGCTTTTCCTGGTAGTCAACGGGTTCATCCTGCACGGGGAGAGTCTTCATGTAGAGGAGTATCTCGCGGGCATGAAGGCGGAAATCCCGCAGGGATCCTGGATTGTTTCCCATAAGTATCCGAACGCCTCCTGGTCGAGAATAGATCCGCTCCTGCACGCGGCTTCCTATTACGGGATGGAAAAGGGGTGCGTGGACGCGGGAAATTATGAAGCCGCGGCGCCTCACTTTCCCGTTCGTTTCAACTCCGGCGCGGCCGGTCGCCCGAGGTCTGGTCTGATAGAGCTTGCTCCGTCCCTGGTTGACTGGTCGGAATTCCCTGCGATTCGTTATGTGCTTGGATGGGAGGTCGCTTCCCGGGACAGGGAGCGTCTGAAGGAGAACTTCGCCCTTGTTATGGAAGAGAAACGGTTCACCCTGTGGCGGAGAAAGCACGGAGGGGGCACGGAATGATGGAATCGAAAATCGGAGAAAATCGGACAATGAAGCTGACGGTCATCATTCCCGTGTTCAATGAAGAGGCTACAATCGAGACTGTTCTCCGGCGGGTCGAATCCGTGTCCCTTCCCCTTGACAAGGAGATTATTATCGTTGATGACTGTTCGGCCGATGGAACCCGGGACGTGGTTCAGCGGCTGAAGCAGGAGAGGGGAGGGAGCCTGACATGCCTTTTTCATGACCGGAACCTGGGGAAGGGCGCAGCCATACGCTCGGGATTCGAGGCCGCGACCGGAGACATCCTGCTCATTCAGGATGCCGACCTGGAGTACGATCCCGTCGAATACCCGAAACTTCTGGCGCCCATCCTTGCCGGGAAGGCGGACGTGGTCTACGGGTCACGGTTCGTGGGGAGTCAGCCTCACAGGGTATTGCTTTTCTGGCACAGCATCGGAAACCGGATGCTGACCCTGTTGTCCAACATGCTGACAAACCTGAACCTGACGGACATGGAGACCTGCTACAAGGTCTTCAGGAAAGAGATTGTGGCAGGCCTTTCCTTGCGCGAAAACCGTTTCGGGTTCGAGCCGGAGATAACGGCGAAAATTTCCAAGCTGAACTGTCGTATCTACGAGGTTGGGATCTCTTATTCAGGCCGCACCTACGCTGAAGGAAAGAAGATCAACTGGAAGGACGGTGTGTGGGCCATCTGGTGCATCCTGAAGTACAATCTTGCGCACAGGGAGACGGGCGGTAGGCAGGATGGAGAGCGGTAATCGACCGGCATGCACGGAATCCCGAGCCCTCGAAGAGCCATTTTATGAAAAAAAGAAGTTTGTCATCATTGCTGACGGATTCAAAAGAGACATGCGGCAATACCTGCGTCATTTTTTATATCATTGCCTTGTTCGTGTCCGTGTACCTGTTGACAGCTTCGGGTATGCAGAATTCCGATGTGGGAGGTTTGCGGCTTGAGGTGGTCGCATCGATACTCGAAAGGCATGACCTGAATGTTCCGGCGGGGATGGGGATGACAGGCGCCGATGGAAGAGAGTATTCGTGGTTCGGCATCGGGTCGGTGCTGCTGTCGCTTCCATTGTACCTGCTGGGAAAGATATTTGGAGTCCAGCCATGTAATCCGGTGATGCTGTTGAACCCTCTTTTCTCCGTGGCCACGGTGTCGCTGGTGTTTCTGTTCACACTGAGCCTCGGCTATTCTCGACGTTCATCCGTCCTTGTTTCTATCCTGTACGGCTTCGGCACCTTGGCCCTGTATTATGCGAAGGACCCGGGCGATCACGCCCTGGAGACATTTTTCATCCTGCTCTCCTTTTTCGGGATGCATCGTTTCCTTGTCTCCGGGAGAACCGGATATATCCTTATTTCAGGAGCGTCGTTGGGGATGGCGTTTCTTACAAGGGGCAATTCGATTCTTATCGTGCCGCCGTTGCTGCTGATGCTCGTTGCGAGCCGTCTCAAAAGGAATGATGCACTGAAGGCATCAGGACTCATTGCCGGAGGGATCGTTCCTTTCTGTTGTGCGATGATTCCTTTTGTCTGCATGTTCTTCTGGTATAACAACTATCGTTTCGGTTCCCCGTTCGAATCCGGTTATGCCTTGATGGCACGCAGGCTGGGAATCGACTTCTTCGGCGGCACTCCCCTTGCCGACGGCCTTGCCGGCCTCATTGCGAGTCCCGGTAAGGGTTTTTTATATTATTCTCCCGTTACAATACTTTTCTTTTTCTCAATCAGGTCATTCTGGAAGAATCACCCGGCAATTGCCGCGGGGTTTTCCTGTACGATGATGGTCTTCATTTTCTTTTACGCGAAGAATATCTACTGGCACGGAGACTGGGCATGGGGGCCGCGTTATCTCCTTGCTCTCACCCCCTTCTTCGTGATACCGATTGCCGAGTTGCTCGACGGACGTAACAGGATGAAAAGAAGGTGGGGAAGGGCGGTTGTCTATTCCTTGCTTGCCTGTGGAATAGTGGTTCAACTGCTGGGAATGTCTATTAGTATGCGTGGATACTTCAGGTATCTTCATTCCGTCAGGAAAGTTCCGTTTACGGTTGTCGAGGGGGTCGGCGTTCGGCCCATCGTGGAGCCTTCACCGGAGACCTATTTCGACTGGAGATTGAGCCCGATACTGGGACATGCCGAGATGCTGTATTCGATTCTTTCGAGGAGGGCGAACGACAGGTATGAACCGGCCGGGATGCGAGGTGCCGATGTTCTCGATTACTGGTGGACGCGCAGGTACTATGCCGAGAAAAGCACGGTGGGCTTGTTTCCGGTTCCGTTGCTGATAGTGTGCGGTATCGTCGCTGCCATACGACTGTATCTAATTTCAGGTCTTTCAAATGGCGGAGAAGATGGCACGCTTGAGTGACCATAGGGACGATCCGCGTCCTCACCTGAATGAAAAAGTCATCCCGGATGTCGGTTCAACCTGAAAGGTCATTTCTCAGGGGAAAGAGAGGGCTTTTGAGGAGTTCCATCCTGCACAGTCTGAACTGGAGCGCCGTGCGGAGCACCCCGAGCCCGTACGTCACGCTCCGGCCGAAGCTGATGGACGACGACTCGGCGCAATATCTGGTCGGGCAGGAAATTTCGCCGATGCGAAAGCCGAACCATATAAGCTGTGCAATCACCTGGTTGTCGAACACGAAGTCGTCCGAGTTCATCTCAAGTGGTAGTTGTGTCAGTACTCGACGGGTGTAGGCCCTGTATCCCGTATGGTATTCGGAGAGCTTGTGATTCAGGAGCAGGTTTTCCACGAAGGTCAGGAGCCGGTTCGCCACATACTTGTACAAGGGCATTCCCCCTTTCAGTGCGCCGATGCCGAGGATACGCGAAGCCAGGACGGCATCGAATTCTCCATATGCGATCATGGATGCCATTGCCGTAATGAGTTTCGGAGTATATTGATAATCGGGATGGAGCATGACGACGATATCCGCTCCAAGTTCGAGTGCCGCGTGATAGCATGTTTTCTGGTTTCCGCCGTACCCCATGTTTCGGGGATGGATAATGGTGCGTATTCCCAAAGATTCAGCAACTTCCGTTGTCCTGTCTTTGCTTGCGTCGTCCACCAGAATAACATCGTCCACAATCTCGAACGGGATCTCGCGATACGTTTTCTCCAGTGTCCCGGCTGAGTTGTAGGCGGGTAGCACAACAACTATTTTCTGTCCGTTGATCATGGTGCTCCTTTCGGTGAAGGACGGTTTGGCGCACAGCCGATTCCGGCGAGGAAGGTTGTGCATGAAGGGTCCGGAATTTCGATTGCCAATGACCACAGCCCGTAAAATCATTCTCTCACTGTCAATAGGTATTCTTGCGGGAACAGGGGTATATCTGTTGCCCGTTTCCACGCTGTATCAGGGCGCTCACCTGGGGGATCTGCTTCCTCCCCTGTTCAGCCTGAATAACTTTGTGGCGGGACGACCCGTGTACGGAGGGCAATATTTCAACAATACACCAGTAACCCCCTATCCATTTACGATGATACTCGCACTATACCCGATCTCTCTGCTTCCTCTCTTTCTTGCGGGTCCGGTATTTTTCGGGATTGTTTCGGCAGTGTTCGCCTGTTCGCTTCTCCACGATGGAAAGCCCTGGAGACTGCTTGTTCTGCTGTCGCCGCCCTATATACTCTCGCTGTACGGTGTCCAAATCGTGCCGTTACTCTGTTCCGCGTATTTCATGCGATTTCTTTTGCCTGTAGCTTGTTTCAAGCCGCACATAGGGCTGATGCTCTGCGCATCCGGCGATTGGAAGATGAGGTATGTACTAGCAACTATTCTATATCTTCTTTTGTGCTTTGCAGTGTATCCTTCCTGGTTGCTGGATTGGTTGACGCATGGGAATTTTTCCTGCTATGAGGGAAAGGCCCCCATTTTTTTCGGAGCAGGTTTCCTGCTTCTTGCATCCATGTACAAGTGGCGGGACAGGAGGAGTCGGTTGCTGGCCGCCATGTCGGTACTTCCACAGCGACTTTGGTATGACCAACTTATGATATTTTTTATTCCGGAAACGTTTCCGCAGCTATGTTTTCTTCTTGCCGGTTCCTGGTTTAGTTTTCTTGTGAGCATGATATACGGTTGGCTCTGGCAGAAGGGCATGCAACATTCCGGATCGTGGCACATGGTGGTTCACTTCGTGTACATTCCGGCTCTTTTCATGATTTTTCGGAATGAACTGATAAAAATCGTGTCGGGGACAAGAGAGCGTTTGCGGAGTATTGGTCTGAAACACTGGTAATCGTTTGCTTGCGATTGGAAACCATCTTAAAAATATTTGCAAGGTTTGTCGAGTCATTCATTTACCTGAGTAGTACTAATCTCCAGCTGACGAGCGGATGCGACATATTCCGTCATATCCCCATGGTATCTTTACGGCATCTCCAGGAAAGGAGGTGCGCCGTGAAGAAGAATTGGATCCAGCCTCAACCGGGCATGAGCCTGAATCAATTTCTCGCCAGGTATGGCCAGGAACAGCAGTGTGAAGCAGCCCTTGAGGATCTTCGCTGGCCGGAAGGGTTTCGTTGTCCAAAATGCAGCAGTAGCCAACACTACAGATGCCGAAGAAACGGGCTGAGAATATTTCAGTGTTGTGGCTGCCGGACCCGGACATCGTTGACTGAGGATACCATCTTTCACTCAACGAAACTTCCTCTGACCATTTGGTTTCAGTCCATGTTCTTTCTAACGCAGAACAAGAACAATGTATCAACCCTGGAACTGAGACGCCATCTCGGCATCAGCTATCCTGCTGAAGCACAAGCTCATGCAGGTCATGTATGAACGTGAAAGTGAAACCAAGCTCTCAGGCCGGGTCGAAGTTGACGATGCCTACCTTGGTGGAGAGATTGAAGGGGGAAAAAGAGGTCGTGGCTCCGAGAACAAGATTCCGTTTGTGGCTGCAGTCCAGACAAACAACCAGAAAAATCCAATCTATGCCGTCTTCTCGCCGGTAAGGGGCTTTAGCCAGAAGGAGATGAAAGAGTGGGCCAGTCAAAAACTGGTTCCCTCTACAACAGTCGTCTCAGATGGCCTAGTACCCAGTAACACATAAATCTACTCAGCAATAATTCCGTCTCCCCTGGTGGGAGAGGGTTAGGGAGAGGGGGAGTTTCCAGGATATTCGCTGCTTGAAGATTCACCCTCCCCCCAACCCCCTCCCATCAAGGGAGGGGGAGCTTTGCGAATCTATTGATGTTACAAGGTACTAGCCTGTTTTACGGCGGTAACTGAAGCTGGTTGTATCCATGAGCAGAACATTGTCGGCAAATGCAAGAGTAGCAAGATGGAGTGTTTTACTTGGGTCAACACCATCCTTGGCAACTTGAAGACCGCAATAAATGGGACTTACCATGCCTTCGACTTTGAGAAATATGCTCACCGTTACCTTGGTGAGTATCAATACCGTTTCAACAGGCGTTTCGATCTCGCAGGGACGGTCGTTGTTCTCCCGGCTCGTTACCGCAACTGCACGAACTGGCAAACGCCCAAAGGATTGGTTGCGTTTAGCGGTAGATTAGTACTATTCAGGTTCATTTATGAGGGAAACGCCAACAGAAAATTCGCCGGCACTTTCCGAAAGACTTTCCGTTTCTTCGGCGGCTCCAACGCTCTGGCTCCTCCAACGGGACGACACCCTCTTTCTCTGCCTGTCCTTCCTCGCCTCCGTCCTTCTCCACGGAGCGCTGTTCATCGTCCTTGCCGCAACCCGCATCTTCCAGCCATTTACGGGCGATTCCGGACAATTCGAGCTGGTCTGGTTCTCCCTTTCCGCTTCCGACTCGCGGCAGCCCGCGGTGTCTCAAACAGTTCAGGCAGGTGAGAAGGTCGCGTCCCCAATCAGCTCACGCGAGGTGAAGTCCTCCCACAGGGGAAAACAAACGGCGAAACACAGGCAGGGGGCTCTGCCGCCGCCCCTGCTTCCCGCCGCGGCTTCCAAGACCCATCCAGCGGGGCCTGCTCCGGCCCGGTCCGTTAAGATGCAGACTCCTCAGGCGTCGGCTGCGCCCTCACAGGAGGCCGATGCAGAGATGGTGATCAGCAGGTTCGGCGGCAAGGTGGTCGAGATAGTCGATAAAGACAGTGAGATTCCCGTATACAGGACCTTCAGCACAGCCCAGAAGAGCCCGGATCAGCGGGCGGTGATCCAGTACCTGCAGGAAACAGGCGGCCCCGTTCCGGAAAAACCGTCGCCCCCGAAGGTTGTGCAGCAGCCCATGCCGAAGCCGTTGGATACGAAAGCGTCTACCGCTGTTTCTCCTCCAATCGACCAGGCCGTGGCTGCGCCCGCTGTTAGCGTTGCCGCTCCGGAGAAGAAGATGCCTGCCGCCGCGGAACAACCGGTTCCGGAGAAGAAGGCTGTTGCCGAGAAGCGGACCAATCCCCCCGTCCCGGCGCCCCAACCGGCGGTTACTGTCGAGGTGAAAAAGAGTCCGGCCTCCCCGGAGCCGGCCCCTGAAAAGGCTGGAAACGTCACGATAACAAGGACGGTGAAAGAGTTCCAGCCTTCTACCTCGGAAAAAGGCGCTATGGCGGCGACGAAAACCGTAGTCAAAGAGCAGACTATCCAGCTGCGGCAGTCGTCGTCCGTGGTAAAAAGAGTAGCGGAAACGCGAACGTCTGTCCGGGAACCCGCCGCGGTTGCTCCGGCCCCGCCGCGCGTCGCGACCGCAGCGGCGCCTCTCCCGAAAACCGTGGCGGAAGAAAAGCGGCCATCTTCTCCCGTTCCTGCTCCCGTCCCGTCCCTTCCTCAACCTTCTCCGCCTCCCGTCAGAACGGTCGAAATCCCGAGGGAGAGGACGGCGCCGGCGGCGCCGAAGGTTGCGCTACGGGTCGACACTTCGCCTCACCCGATTCCGAAGCCGGAGCCGGCGCCCGTCAGAGCCCCCGGCAGGATTCAACCAAAAGCGGAACCGTTGCCCGTCAGGCCCCTTCCCACAATGGAAACGAAGGAAAAACCGCCTGCCGTCCCAATCTCCCCGGCAATCGAGTCGAAGCGGCCGGCAGCGGCCGCGTCGGTGTCGCCCGTAAAAGAGAAGACCACCGAACCTGCTCCCGGAAAGCCGTCACCATCCGCTCCGGAGAAACCGCGCGCCTTCCTTGTGCCTCCGCTCGCCGGCGACCTGAAAATCGTCATCACCGGTGAAGAGGACATCAAGGTGGAGGCGGTGTTCCGGGAATTCCGCAAGGCGCGCCGAAACAGGCCGATGAACAGGGGGGAGGCGCGGAATTCGCGGAGTGTTTCCCTCAAAAGGGCGCGGACGAAACTCAATGTTCATGAAGCGGCGATCGAGATTGCGGAGGAGGGAGTCTACGATCTGACGGTTCGATCGGGGAACGGCAGGCCGGTAACGGCGGCCTTCGTGATCAAGATTCATGAAAAGGGAAACGGAGCGATAACCAGGAATCTGGGAAGACGGACGCTTCGGGATGGAGCGCTGCTTGCCCGGATTCTCATGCCCGACGGGATCTTCTGGGATGACGAGTCGTCTTTCACCGGAACCATGGAGGATTCCGACAGTACAACGAGGTTCAACACGGAGACGGGGCTTGTCTGGCGGGAATTCCAATAGTTTCCGGATTCCCCTGCTTGAATGGATGGGTACTGGTGATACACTCTTTTTATGAGAAACAGGTCGCCATGCGACCGTGAAAACAGGGGGTGACATGCGTGAGCGCAACACAGAGGCGGTTTGCCCGCTTACCTTTACAGGCCAAGGTTTTCATTAGATCAAAAGACCGTTCTTTTTCGGCATCCTCTCAGAATATCAGCATACACGGCATGTTCGTGCTGACACACGAGACCGTTCCCGTGGGAGAAAAGGTGGAAGTTGAACTGACAATTCCGATCGCGTCCCTCTGCCCGCACATACACCTGCGCGGGGTTGTTACCCGTTCCCAACATTCCGGCATAGCGCTTGAATTCGAAGGGATGGATCCGGATGTTTTTCTGGCGCTGAAAAATATCCTCCATAAAAGGGCGCATCATCGCCTGAAACCGTATATGGGGCCGTGAACCGGCAAGGATGGTGGATGAGAATCTCTGATTCGTCCCGCGCACATCGCGCCTATGCCGGAGAAAAAACGAGAAGGGGAGAAGAAAGATAATGAGTCAACTGGGGGACAAGCTCGTCAGGAACGGCATCATATCCGCGAAAGACCTGGAAAGAGCACTGGAGAGGCAGAAGACGAGCGGTGGACGACTCGGCGAGAACCTGATTGCCCTCGGTCTCATAGATGGTGAAACGCTGGACACATTCTTTCGCAGAAATCCTGCCGTCCCCATGACTATTACCGATACCGGCCTTGAGCTTTCCCAGATTGCGGATCTGCTCATGAAGCACATCCTTTTCATGGGCGATTTCAAGATCTCCGATCTCTCCGAACGGGTCAAGCTCTCCCTTCCGGTCATCGAGTCGGCCATGGAGAGTCTGCGGCGGGACAAGTTCATCGAGGTCAAGGGGGGGACCGGCTACGCGGCGGTTACGTATACCTTCAAGATAAGCGATACGGGAAAGAATCGCGCCGCCGAATTGCTGGATCTGTGCCGGTACGTGGGACCGGCCCCGGTGTCCCTGGAAGAATACCGTGTCATGGTGGAGACCCAAACCATCAAGAGCACCATTATCAGCGAGGAACGAGTCAAGAAGGCTTTCTCGCACCTGGTTCTCAACGAATCGGTGCTGAAGCGTCTCGGCCCCGCCATCAGCTCCGGCAAGGCGATGTTCATCTACGGTCCCCCGGGCAACGGCAAGACGGCGATTGCGGAAACCATCAGCAGGCTCCTTCCGGATACGGTCTATATTCCCTACGCGCTGACCGTCGGCGGAGAGATTATCACCGTTTTCGATCCGGTCAACCACACCCCTGCCCGTGCGGAGGATGACGACTCGGTTGACAAACGCTGGATACTTGTCAGGAGGCCGGTGGTGATAACCGGCGGCGAGTTGACCCTGCGCATGCTCGATCTGGACTTCAACCACATTTCCAAGTACTACGAGGCTTCCCTCCAGATGAAGGCCAATAACGGCATCTTTATCGCGGACGATTTCGGCAGGCAGCAGATGGAGCCGCAGAACTTCCTCAACCGCTGGATCGTCCCCCTGGACCGGCGGATCGACTTCATGACGCTGCACACCGGAATGAAGTTCGCCATTCCCTTCGACATGCTGACGATTTTTTCCACCAACATCGAACCGAAACAGCTCGTCGACGAGGCCTTCCTGCGGAGGATTCCCTACAAGATCAAGATTGACCATCCGTCGGAGCGGGAATATGAGGCGATCTTCCGGATGCTCTGCAAGCTCAACGACATCGAGTTCAATCTGGAGACCTTCGATTACCTGATGGAAAACTACTACCGGAAAGACAACATCAAGCTGAACGCATGCCACCCCCGCGACATCATCGAGCAGATCATCGTGAGCGCCCGCTACTACCGGCGCCCTCCCGCCCTCACCAAGGATGCGATCCACGATGCCTGGACCAATTACTTCGTGGAGATGTGACGGCTTTCCCTTGACCATGTCAGGAAGCAATTGAACCTATCGCCGAGTCATCATGGTATGGGCCAGCCCTTTTCCAGGTCCGGCGGATAGAAGTTCTCCCGTGTCCGGTTGAAATACCCGAACTGGATGCGGGGGAATTCCCGTTTCACCCGTTGCAGCATGCGGTGCATGCCGATGCCCTTCTTGTGCAGACCCATGCGGCGGTTGTAGAAATGGGGATCAATGGACAGGTTGCGCATCTGTATCATGTCGACGCCAGTGTCTGCGATGAGCTTCAGGAGCGCCGCCACTTCTTCCTCGTCATCACTCAGGCCGGGAGACACCAGGTAATTGATCATGGTGAACAGCCCCTTTTCCTTCGCCACCCTCAACGACTCCACAACGTTGTCGAAGGTGTAGCCGACCGGCCGGTAGTAGCGGTTATAGTATTCCTCCCGTGCGGAGTTCATGGAGAAGCGCATGGAGTCCATTCCCGCGTCGCAGAGCATCCTGACGCGATCGGGCATGGAGCCGTTGGAGTTGAAGTTCACCGTTCCCCGCGAGCTCCCCTGTTTCAGCCTTCTGGTGGCCTCGGCGACAACGTCGGCCTGGAGGATGGGATCGCCTTCGCACCCCTGACCGTAGGAGACGATGGGGTCGGGCGCTTCCAGGAGATGGGGGAGGGCGATCTCCACAATTTCCTCAGGCGTGGGCACAAAGGAAATCCTTTCCTGGTTGGACGGACAGCAGTCGGACGGCTGCAGGCTGATGCATCCGAGGCACCGGGAGTTGCAGGCCGGCGAAACGGGCAGGGGCGCTTCCCACCGCCGGAAAAAAAGGTTCTTTGCGGCGAAACAGTGGTAATCCACGGCACAGCGCGCCAGTTGCTCCAGCAGGCGGTTGTCGGGCATCTCCCGCAGTCGCTTGCGCACCAGCGGGTCGAGCTTCCGGTCATCGAAGTTGCAGGGGTTCCAGTTGTCGTTAGTGTCGACCCTGCTTGCCGCGACCACGAACCTTTCCCGCTCTTCGTCCCAGCCCACCGCGGTGTAGGACCAGAGGGGGAGATGGACCTCTTTCCGGCTGAAATCACAGGCGGGAAGGAGGGTCCGCACATACCCCGGCGCCATGAAGGCCGAAACCGCCTGAATGGGAATCCTTCTTTTTCCCCGGCGGACCGAGTCGACGGTCACGAACCGGTTCCGCTCTGTATCCCAGGCCATGGGAGGGGTGGCCGGGATGGTGAAGATCCTACTTCCCTCCGGAAGGGGGATAATTTCCGCATCCTCCGGAAGAACGGCTTCCGGCCCGTTCATTCCCGCCATGACAAGCTCCGGGTGATCGTAGATGTTGCCCTGTGCGTCGGCGTACAGGAGTTTCGGTGCGCTGTTTCGCTTCATGGGGTTCCTCCGCGTCAACCGTAACAAAAAAAGGTTTTTCCGGCAAGGTAAAGGAACGGGCAAAAGGCAAAAGGCAAAGGGCAAAGGGCAAAGGGCAAAGGGGCAAAAGGCGGAATGCAAAGGGCAAAAGGAAAAAGGCAATAGGCGGAAGGCGGAAGGACATGGTGCGCGGTATGAAAACTCTTCTGTTCCCGGAGTTGATAATCCGCTAGAATATCTCCCCATGAAAATTGTTCTTGCCACCCTGCACGCCAAGTATATCCATGCCTCCCTCGCGCTCCCCTGCCTTGCGGCTGCGACCGTCGGAATTGACGGTGTCGAAACCGTGATCCGTGAATGCACGGTGAACGAACCGTACGGCGCCGTTCTGCGGACGTTGGTGGATGAGGATGCCGACGTGGTGGCCTTTTCCTGCTATATCTGGAACGTGGAACGGACAGCCGGGATTGCCTCGGACCTGAAAAGACTGAACCCGTCGCTGTTCATCGCCGTCGGCGGTCCCGAGGTCTCGCACACGGCCGAAGAATTTCTGCGTGAGAATGACGTGTTCGACTGCGTGGTTCGCGGGGAAGGGGAGGAAACCTGGAGCGAGCTGGTGCGGTCTCTTGCGCGATCGGGCGCGCCGATCGTCCTCCTGGACGCTCTTCCCGCCGGGATAACGGTCCGTACCGGAGACGGCATCGTTTCCACGCCCGATCGTGAGCCCTTGAAAAACCTGGATGTCATTCCCTCTCCCTTTTCCATGGGTCTGGTGGATCTGAAAAAGCCGCTCGTCTACTACGAAACCTCGCGCGGCTGTCCGTTTGCCTGCGCCTTTTGTCTTTCTTCCCTTGAAAAAGGGGTGCGTTCATTCTCTCCGGAGCGGATTCGAGCGGATCTGCTGCTGCTCATGGAAAAGGGCGTGCACCAGGTGAAACTGGTGGACCGGACGTTCAACTACGACGGGAATCGCGCCGACGAGATCTGGGAATTCATCCTCGCCCGCAACCGTTCGAGCTGCTTCCATTTCGAGATCGCGGCCGACCTGCTGACCGATAGCAACCTGCGCACCCTTGCAAAAGCCCCTGAAGGGATGTTCCGTTTCGAGATCGGGGTGCAGTCCACCGGTCGGGAAACCCTGGAGAGCGTGGGCCGGGAGAGCGACATGGAGCGCCTGTTCGACAATGTCCGGCGCCTCACGCGCGAGACGGGTGTGACGGTTCACCTGGACCTGGTGGCCGGCCTTCCCGGCGAGAACTATACCGGTTTCCTGGGCTCGCTCCAGCGGCTCTTTCCGGTTCGTCCGCACCATATCCAGGTGGAGCCCCTGAAGGTCCTGAAGGGCTCTCCCATGGCGGAGATAGCCCGCCGGGAGCAGTATGTCTTCTCGGCCGGGCCGCCCTATACCATCCTGAGGACCCCGGACCTTTCCTTCAGCGAGATCGGGCGCATCGAAGAGATTTCGCGACTGCTGGACCTGTTCCACAACAGCGGCAGATTTGTTCACTCACTCGACATGGCGGGTAGACTCCGCCCCCTGTCGCTGTTTTTCGACGAAATGTCACGCTTCATCATGGGAAAGGAGGCAGAAGGGGAACGGGTTTCCCTGAAGGGCCTTTTCGACCTGGTGTGGCGATTCGCCCGGGTTTTTTTCCCGAAGGATGGAATCGAGGATTTTCGCGATGCGCTTCGCTACGACTTCTGTCTGGTGGAGTATCCATCGGCCGGGGCGCTTCCGGACTTTTTCCGGGATGATGGACACTGTCCGCGGGAAAAGCTCCCGAAGGAGGCCTTGGGAGCAGTGCTGCCGAGCGTCGCGGCCCCCCCCGGCAGCCGGGTGCGGACCTTTGCCGCGCGTTTCATAAAGGATTACTCCGTCACGCCCCGTGCGGAAGGTCCCGTCACCCTCATTTTCGTGTATGTCTCGACTCCCGGCGCGGGACTGAAGGTGAGCGTATTCCCTTACCTCGTTCCTGAACCATCGCGCCTGTGAAATGACGCATTCCGGGAACACGGCTCAGCAGCACCCGCAGTCACCGTACCACCCGGACAGGTGCGGAAGAAATACCGAGTCGATGACGTGAATTACCCCGTTGGAACACTCTATATCGGTCTTCTTGACCCTGCCGTTGTCGACGACCAGTTCCCCATGTCTCACCTTGACCGCAAGAGTTTTGCCGTTCAGGGTCGGGGAGCAGTCAATTTCCCGCAATTCCTCGCCCGACACCTTCCGTTCCACCACGTGATAGGTCATTGTTTCGACAAGCTTTTTCCCGTCACTCAGTGTCTCTTCCAGATTCAGCTTGGTGAAAGCCTCATTGTCGGGGGCGAACAACGTGTATGGTCCCGGGCCTTTCAGGGTTTCCACCAGCTTCGCGCTCTTCAATGCATCACTAAGGGTGCTGAAGGATGAGTCCGAACCTATTGTTTCAATGATATCTTTCATCTTTTCCTCCGTCTACCTCACTCTGCGGGCTATAGTATGTTGGAACACGTACAACCTTTTTTCTTGATTGTAATTATAGGCTTTGAGATTGAATAAATCAATTAAAACCATACTCTATTGATTATGTATACTGTTGCAGGCTACTCTACCAATGGGGCGGAGCGGGTACTAGAGAGCAGGAAACGCAAGGAGAATTTGAAGGTGGGGTGGGTTCCCGGATTTGGATCCCGATTTATTTTATGCAGATCCTTCGGACTTCGTGGATATCGGTGAGCTGCTGAAACACCTTGAGGATGCCGTCCTGTTTGAGGGTTGTCATACCGTCGGCAACAGCGAGACTACGTATCTCGTCTGTTTCCGGCTTTTTCTTGATGAGGTTTTTCATCCCGTCGTTGCACTCGAGCAATTCATGGATTCCGAGCCTGCCGCGGTAGCCGGTATTGTCGCATGCCTCGCATCCGACCGGCTCGGCAATCAGCAGATCCTCCGGGTCCAGGCCGGCGGCGGCGAACTGTTCGGCGCCGTATTCTGCGATAATCTCTTCCATTTGGTCCACGTCGGGCTTGAACACCCTCTTGCATTCCCTGCACAACCTTCGCACCAGTCGTTGAGCAAGGATGCAGAGGAGAGAATCGGAGAAACTGAACGGATCGAGGCCCATTTCCAGGAGCCTGGTTACGGTTTCGGGAGCGGAATTGGTGTGAAGGGTGGATAGAACCAGGTGGCCGGTAAGCGATGCTTCGACGGCTATGGACGCGGTTTCCTCGTCGCGCATCTCGCCCACCATGATGATGTCCGGATCCAGTCGCAGAAATGATCGCAGCGCAGCGGCGAAAGTGAGTCCGATCCGGGGATTCACCTGCACCTGGCGCAATCCCTTCTGCGTGATCTCCACGGGATCCTCCGCGGTCCAGATTTTCGTCTCCGGGAGGTTGATCTTGGCGATTGCGGAGTGGAGTGTCGTGGTTTTTCCGGAGCCGGTGGGTCCTACAACCAGGATCAGGCCGTAGGGCTTCCTTATCGACCTTTCGAAAACCTCCATGTTTCTCGGGTTGATGCCCAGATCCTCGTAGGAAATGGGATCTCCGGTGTGGAGAATTCGTATGACCACGTCCTCCAGCTGCCCCACCGTCGGCATGGTGGCGATCCTCAGTTCCACGTCGATGGGACCGAACTTCTTAAAATTGATCTTTCCGTCCTGCGGCTTCCTCCGTTCGGCGATGTCCAGTTCGGACATGATCTTGATGCGGGACGGAATGGCATATTTATATTTGTAGGGGATTCTCTGGTAAAGCTTGCATTGGCCGTCTACGCGGATCCTGACGATGATGTCGTTTTTTCCGGGGTACGGTTCGATATGGATGTCCGAGGCCCTGCGGTGGTATGCGTCATAGATGATCTTGTTCACCAGTTTCACGATGACGCTGTCCCGCTCGGTTACCTTCTTTACCTCGTCCTCCACATCAGGTTCATCGGAAAATTCGGTCCTGGTGAGTATTTCGGCAATGCTGTCAGGTATATCGAGTGTCGTTTCCTCACTCTCGTCCTGAACCGGCGCAGAAAGGGAACGGTACAGTCGCTGCTGGGCGGTCACGATCTCCGATTCACGGGCGATGACGGGGATAATCTTCAGGCGTGTCGCGGTTTCCAGCTCTTTCAGCTCATGGAGACTGATGGGATGGGCCATTGCCAGGGTGAGGGTGCTTCCTATCTTGGAGACGGGCACGATGCGCTGTTTCTGCGCATAGCTGGCATTGGTGAACCGGGCGAGTTCCGCATCGATGTTCATGTTTTCCAGGGAGACGAACGGCAGGTCATACTGGAAGGAGATTGCCCTGGCAAGCTGCTCTTCGGTGACGTACTGGAGCTTGATGAGGGCCTTTTCCAGGGAAATGCCGTCTTTTCTGCTCCTGGTCCGCGCATCTTCCAGTTTTTTCTCGTCAACCACCTTTTCCTTCAGCAGGATGTCGACCAGCTTCTTCCGTTTACCCGTCTGATCCAGAATATAGTTGAGGTCGGACTCCCGGAGAAAGCCGAGCCGGCACAGAAGTCTGCCGATGGCCTCTCCAGGCGAGGTCTTCTGCAGATCGAGGGCCTCGACGAGCTGCTGTTCGGTAATCAGGTTGTTTTCGACAAGGATTTCTCCCAGTTTCTTCTGTGACATGCGGTTCTTCCCCGAGGTTCGTTCGAGTTACCTGTCGATAACGGAGTACCCCTTGAAGCCTGCCAGCTCCCGTACCAGAGAATTTACACTCACGTTGGTCAGAAAGGTGTTCCCACTGTTCCCGTCCGGCTCACGCACTGCAAAACCGGATAGCTGAATGTCGACGGGCGTTTCGCCGGGACCCCCGAGATGGTGCATTCCGAATGATGCGGGAATTTTCAGCGCGGACAGCACCTTTTCGGTGACCTTCCTGAAATCGTCGGCGGGTTGGATGGTGACAACCTTGTACCCCTTGAGCTGAAGCAGCTTGAACAACGTGTACTGCACGGGGTTTGCGTCGCTGAAGGAGAGCAGGACCCTGCCCCCGGGCGTCTCGATAGAGCGGTCCGCTCTCACGGACAGGCTGACACCGGTCCGTGAGCCGTCATCCAGTTCGATATCCCTGTCCCGGATCGAGGTGAACGAAAACGCCGAGAGGATGGCGTCCACGACGCCTTGCTGGGTTCCGGAGGTTATGCTGTAGAGAACATGACGAGCGGCCGGAGTACCTGCCTGGGAGTCGGTGGACAGTTCCACAACGTGAAATCCCTCCTTCTCCAGGTGCGAGACCAGCGAGGGGGGCAATCCCGCTCGGGCTTCCGAAACGTTCACCAGAAAGACGTCATTGTTCAGAAGGCTTTCCTGGTTCTTCTCAATCTTGAAGTCCGAGGTGACGGTAACCTTGGGATCCGTTCCCAGGTGGACGGCAAAATCCTCCTCAACGGAATAGAAGCGGGCCGCGGCAAGAAGCCCTGAGAAAAACCTTTTTACGTTGGCCGGCGTCTCCGTCACGATTCTGACTCCCGGTTCCTTGTCCCTGAGTATCTCCTTCACATAGAGGGGGAGAGCGCCTTCGGCATCGATGAGTATCTTTCCGCCGTCCGCTGCCGGAAGCAGGGGATAGCGTTCGGGATCCAGTGACAAGGAAAAATTGCCGCCTTCCACCCGCAGAGGCGCCAGCCGTGCCCCTTCGTCCGCCATGATCCTGCTCCAGGCATTTTTCGTGAGACGGATTGCCTCGTGTTCGGTTCGGGGAGACGCCGTCATCTGAAGGGTGTGGTATCCCGTCGGGATCGCGCCTCGGGCCTGAGCAGCGGTGCGGGAGGGTACGCGTCTTTCTTTCCCGTGGGAACCGGCGCGCGCTTTCGTGCGGGGAGCTATCGTTTTCGGGGAGCGGGCTTGTCCGGCGCGGGTGGAACCTTTTGCCGCCCCTCTGCTTCCGGAAAGGTCGTTGATGGCCTTTTTCGCGTCCCTGGCCGGGGGAACCCGCTTCGCGCCGGAAGACGGGGGCTTCGCTTCGGTCCCCGATTTGGCGGGCGTCGGCTGCGCGCTTTTAGGCCTGAGTGTTTTCGTGTCAATCTCAAACCTGGGATCCAGTGCGAAGGACAGGGCTGCGTCGAGAAGGAACACGGAGAGAAATGCGCAGATCGCTGTGTGCCATCTTCTGGGGATGTGGGTCACGATACGTTCTCCCTCGTCTTGGAGGATATGAGCTGATACCTGAATTCGTGACGTCTTCACGCCTTTGCCTTCGCGGAACTCCTCGGCATTCAGACATCACGGATTCAGGTTATTTTCGATGCAGCGGTTTCAGGTTCGCGTGTCGGGATGCGCCTCCATGGAGAATGATCGCCGCTGGTCACCCATTCTCAAGAGTATCATGGAAGCAAATAGAGTCTTCAGCCGTAACGTCTGAGAGGCTGTTCACGGAAAAGCCAGGACAAAGGCCTGAATCCGGCCTTCTTCCCCGTTCTTGTACACCACGAGTTCGGTTTTCTCCGCAAGCAGGGTCTTTTCGACCAGAACCCCGTCTTTTCTTTCGACGGCAGCCGCTGCCTGAGAACTTTGAAGTCCGAACTCTCCCAGTATCGAGGCGAGATTATCGTCGGTGATGCGGCCGTTCTCCCGCGCGATAATCTGAAGGGCCTTGAGAGCGCCGTTTTCGCGGAATAGCCTGATATCGCGGTCGGATGCGAGATACCGTTCCCATCCCGGATGTGATGCGGAGTATGCGGCATCCAGCCATTCTTTCTTGATAAAGGAAGGCAGCGTCCGCACTGCCGTCGCTGAAGAAGAAGTGGGCAATGGCGGCCTTTGCCGCTGCTCGGCGCCGGTGGGGGGGCGGGTGACGGTTTGTGTCGGCGGCCGGATGTCCGGCCTGTTCCGGAAGTAGAACCATCCGCCTGCGATACTCAGCAGGAGAAGGAGCGGAAGGCCGAGGAACACGACGATGGAAGCCCGCTTTTTCCGTTGAGGAAAATCGGGCGCAGGTTGGAAGTCGTGGGACAGGGTGGAGTCGGCAGGGAAGATCTCGAAAGGAAGCTCCTCATCCTCGGCACGGTATTTTTGTTCCGGCGGTGTCTCGTCCGATTTTTCCGGTGCGACTGCCGGAGGAACAACCTGCGCGGGCGCGCTTTCCGAAGGCCGTGAAACGCCGGGTTCGACCGGCGCCGCCACATCTTCCTGAAACCGGAATGTGTCGCTCCCGGTTTCCCGCTCCGCGGGCCGGGGAGCCGGTTTCTCCATTTCCAGGGATATCTCTTTCCAGTCCGCTGGGAAGTAGTCGCTCAGGATTCCGGAAAAATCCTCGCGCAGTTTCTGTTCGGAGTCGCTGATGTCTATCCAGTTATCCCACCAGGCGGCTTTTCTCGCGGCCTTTTCTTCATCTTCCCCCATGAAGACGATTCTCGGGGAGGCTGGGCCGAGGAGGGACTTGATATGTCGCGCAATTGTCTCACCGGAGACGCTGCCGATACTGCTTTGAATAAAAACGACGGAAGGCCGGTTTTCGAAGACCTCCTGCAAGCCCTGGTCGAAGTCGCCCGCCCGCCGTATTTTCGTCTTAAAAAACGGCTGGAAAAACTCAATGAGCTTCTCGATCCGAATATTATTGGAAATTATAAATATATTGAGCATGGAATTCCCCTAAAACGTGTGTATATTCACATGATAAGCGAGGGATTGTCAATCTCTTTGCTAAACTTTTTCGACTATTTTCGTCTCATTTTCATGCAATGTTCTATCATTCCGTATACAACAGGTGAGGTATGGTAGTCCCGGTCCCGGCAGGGGGTTCGCCGGCACTTCTTGATGATGGAAGACAGGGCGCGTCAGCTGGGAAGGCTCTTCAACGGGGCAGGTCGCGAGTGTCGAGCGGGTCGGAAAGACGGAGGTAACAGTCGGCGCGATGGAGATGGGCATCGGGCGAAAGGGGGGAATCGGGATATTTCTCCAGGAACAGGGTAAAGCCGTCGAGCGCACGTCGATAGTCGCCTTGATCCTGCAATGCGACCGATTGCCTGTAGAGACGGGCTTCTCCGGAAGATATGCGTTTTCCCTTTTCCCGGAATCTGGTTTGAGGCTTCGTTCCACCGGAGTCCCGCGGAATCGCAGCCCGGTATATTTCGGATGAGGCCTGCGCGCCCCCCCTCCTGTAAGCTGACAGGGGGAGCGGAACAAGAAGTTCTTTTCCAGCGAATATCCGGTTCGGGTCGGCGATCCTGTTGAAGAGGAGGATCTGGGGATAGTAGAAGCCTTTTCCCGAGTAACGCCGGGAAATGGCGGAGAGCGTGTCCCCCCGCCGGATGGAAATCCTCTTTGTCAGGATGCCGTCCTCCCGGACCGCGGTCGCTTCCGCTTCCAGCGCGGAGGGGAGATACTGGAAATACTCGTCTGCCCATCCGGGCGCGGCAAGAAGGAACAGTGCCAGGAGGGCCGGGAGGACGGCGCGGGCCGGCAGGCGTCGGCTACCGCCAATCAATCCGTGTTTCCAATCAAGCGTAGTTGATGCTGATCCGGTGTGTTCCATTCGATTCCCGTCCCGCGCGGGAAATTGCCCATGAGCGCGGAATTCTTCGTGTTCAGTACGAGTTGCCCTGCTGGTCCCGGTACCTGAGCGATGTCTCGATGCGGAGGCTCGTGCCTGCCGCCACGCCGGGCTTAACCTTGTAGGCCAGCACGATATTCCGCCTTTCCCCCGGCCCCAGTTCGGGAAACAGCCAGACCCGTTCCCGGTTGCGGTCGGCGGAAAAAGCCGGTTCGGAGCCGACGATTTCCAGTCGTTCCGGCAACATGCTTCGTATTTCCACGTCTTTCGCCGTGTTCGAGCCCCGATTGACGATGCTCAGCTCCAGATGGGCAATCTCGCCGGGCTTGAGGCGTCCGCCCCCACCCTTCATCTCCATCTCCACAACCGGCCGGGAAAAGACCAGCCGGAAGGAAAGCACCGCGGCGCGGCCCGGATTCCCTTGGGGAACGAAGGCAATGGAGAGTGGGACATCGGAGTTGTCGGCTGCGTCGGCCGGCGCATGGAGTTCCAGCTTGAGAGATGCCTCTTCACGGGGTGAAAGGGGGCCGAAGGATTCGGAAATCGGCTGATCCGCCTGCCGGGCGCCGTCCCCGGCATTTCGGAAAATCGCGTACCTGATGGAAGGCGGAATGGACGGTTTCAGCGTAACGGTTTCGCGATCATTTCCTGTGTTGATGACGGTGAGGGGAATGACCACACGCTGTCCCGGCAGAATGTTCAGACGCTCCGACGCGGAGCGGGCCGACACCCCGCTGACTCGACCGACCACTGCCACCGGGGAGAGGAAGGTCTCCCGAACGCGCAGTTCCCGGTTCTCCACTTCCGCTCTGCAGAACAGCTCCTGGCCTGAAAGGGCTTCGTCTCTCAGGCGGAACGCAACCGTGAATTCCCTGTTTTCTCCCGAGGCCATGCCCATTTCATCGGAAACCAGGGCTAATTTGGACTCCTTTTTCAGCCCCCCGCCGCCGGAGTCGATAGGTTCATACTGGGACGGATAGGAAAGGGTGAAGGATACCCGTTTCGCGGCGGCGCTGCCGATGTTGAGCAGGGCGATCCGATAGGTGACCGTCTCTCCGGGAGTGACGCGTTCCCTGTCCGGTTTTACCACCATGCGGAGAAGGGGCGCCCGTGAGACCAGCGAAATGTCCCTGGAGAGCGATGTGCCGGGATCAAATTTGGAGACGAGTTTCGCTGAATGGGTCACTTTCTGGCCGTCCACCATGCCCGCGGGAACCGTGAGCGTCATGATCCCCTTGAAACTCTCACCCGGCGCCAGGGGGGGCGTTTCCCTGATGAATACGCCGGGGCCTCCGGCAGCGGCGAAACGGCTCCCGAATTCCTGGGGGAATCCCGTCTCCAGGGAAAAGGAATCAACGGCGTTGCCGCGGTTCACAACCTCGAAGGGGAGCGATATCCCGGCGCCGGCATCGTTGTGCGCCGCATAGGGAGAGAAGGAGAAGTCAGCGGCCGCGAATTGCCCGACCTCCAGGTCGACCACCTGTGCGTTCGCGCCACGACCGACCGTCCCGGCGGAAGGAATGGGAGTCTGCACGGGAGCCGGTTGCCCGGCCCCGAGTTTCTCCAGGCGTTCCGCCGCGGCGGCGGCGGCCCTCGTACCGGGATACTTCTCCTGAACGGCGCGATATTCCGCTATGGCACGCTCCTTCATGGACGGATCCGTTGTCCCGGTCTTCCGCCGTGCGCGGGTCTTTGCGGTCTTCTCCGTCGTCTTCGGGGCAGGCACAGGGGCGGTACGGATGATTCGCTCTTTGTCCGGAGAGATGGAAGGAGGTTGCTGCGCAACAACGGTCGGCTTTTCAGCCGGGGCCGGGAGCGGTTCGCCCTTGTCGTACATCTTCGCGAGGGCAACCAGTTCCTCCTCTACAGCGTTCCTCAGCGGCGTATCCGGGTTTTCCCTGAGAAAACGGGCCATGTAGCGGGCCGCCTCTTCCCTGTGCCCAAGGCGGAAATGCGCGCGCGCCAGCCAGAAAAGGGCCATGTCCCGCAGGGGCGTGGAAGGGTACTCCTTGAGGAACAGCGTCATCCTTTCGACCGTCGTCGCATATTCCTGCTTCTGGAACGCCGTAAAACCGCTTATGAAAACGGAATATTCGTCAGGATTGGCGGCTGAGGCGGGAATGGAAAAGAGTACCAGGATACCGAGCGCCAGGACGAAACGTACCCATCGACTTTGCACGTGAAAGCATTCCACCTTTTCACCTTTCCGAAAACGCCGTTTTTTAGATCCGAATCCGTGATGTCTGAATGCCGAGGCGAGCGGAATGCCGGGGTTTGAACGTCGCCGATGCTGTTTCACGCCGGTTGCGCCGGGTGAACCTCGTCGGGCCGGCTCAACCCACGCGAATGCAAGAAACCGAGGCGTTCCGCGAAGGCGAAGGCGTGAAGGCGTAACGGATTCAGGTGTGTATAAATTCCCGTGATACATAGCACCTTCGTCATGCTATTGTCAACGATGAAAGGGCTTCCAATGGATGGCCGTTCATCCCTACTGATCATTGTTTTTCCGTGGCATTTTTTCGAGACAGGCGGAGAAAAGTGTGTCATTGCAGGAAGTATTCTCGAGAAGGTCGGACCTCGTCCGGATGGGAGGCAGGTAGAGGTGGCACAGCTATGGGGTGGGATTCCCGACTGATCCTGACAGGACTTCAATCATTTCCCGGTGGATGAGGCCGTTGCTGGCAAGGATGCGATGCTCCTCGGTTCGATGGGAAGCGCCGGCATAGTCGGTCACGGTCCCTCCGGCCTCGACCACGAGGAGTTTTCCGGCAGCCGTATCCCACGGGTTCAGTTTGCATTCCCAGTAACCGTCAAGCCGTCCCGCGGCAACGTACGCCAGGTCAAGCGCGGCCGCCCCGAAGCGCCGGACGGCCCTGGCCGCCATCTGGAAATTGATGAAATTCTCGAAATTGTTCTCGTTCGTCCGGGTTCTGTCGTAGGGAAAGCCGGTGGCCAGGAGGCAGTCGGCAAGCGGTTGCCGCGCGGAGACCGAAATTTTTCGTCCGTTCAGGCAGGCGCCCTCTCCCCGGACCGAGGTGAACATCTCATCCATCATCGGGTGAAACACCACACCGACCCCCATGACTCCGTCCGCTTCCAGGGCGATGGAAACGGCAAACCAGGGAAAGCCGTGGGCGTAGTTCGTGGTTCCGTCAAGCGGGTCGATTATCCAGCGGAGAGAAGATCCTCCGGAAACGGAGCCGCTTTCCTCTGCGAGGATGTCACACTCGGGGAATGCTGAGCGGAGAGACCCGATGATTGCCTCCTCGGAAGCCCTGTCCACCTCGGTGACGAGGTTTTTCTCACCCTTGAAGTTGATAGGGAAGGCATCCCTGAACCTTTCCCTCTGGATAGTCCCCGCCTTCCGTGCGGCTTGAACCGCCGCATTCAGGTAGTCACGCACTCGCATGCCTTTCTTCCGGCCACCCTGGAGGCAGGTTTCCGTATCTTGGGGTAAAAAAATCCGCTACAGGTCGCTCAGGTTGCTGAACTCTCCCCAGGCAAGGTAATATTCCGGCTTCAGGGCAAACTCGTAGAGGTTCGCGACGATGGTGTAATGGTTTCTCTCTTCCTTGAGGATCGTGGACAGCAGCTTCTTCTCTTCCGCGTTCGACGCTTCCTTGACAAGGCTTTCATAGAACCTGACGCTTTCCGTTTCCAGCTGCAGCGCAATCCGGTAGCCTTCAAGATCCTTTTTCAGGTGTGCCGCCGTCTCGCTGTCGCCGGTCCAGGCGCTCAGGAGTTCCTTGGCCGTTTCAAGGGCCGTGGTGTCCGGGACATGACCGGGATCTGTCCGGCGTATCATGGCCAGTACGGCGTCATAGTGCTTCTGCTCGTCTCCGGCAAGGAGGGTGAAAATTTTTTTTACCCCCGGCAGCTGGGTTTCGCCGGCAATTGTCTCATAGTTCGTTTTCATTTCGAGTTCTTTTTGCAGCGCCTTTTCAAGGTTGTTCATGGCGACCCCCCCCCAGCGTTGATGACGGCTGTTCGATGCCCGATGGATACCTGAATGAAATCGTACCAGCAAATGCCGCCGTCGCAACCGTTGAGGAGAGATGGGGATTCGGAGATGAGTGGGGGTGCTCAGGGCGCGGCGGGCGGAAAGACGAGCGTGAAACAGGCACCTTCGCCCCGGCGGCTTTCCAGCAGAATCGTCCCTCCCATTTTTTCCACGTTCCGCCTGGTGATAAAAAGGCCGAGACCCGTTCCCTTCCCCGGTTCCTTGGTGGTGAAGAAGGGATCGAATATCCTGTCCACGGCATCCTCCGGAATGCCGGGCCCGGTATCGCGGATCCGGACGCGAACCATGGCGTCGTCCGTCAGGGTGGAGTCAAGGGACAACTCTCCGCCGTTTTCCATTGCCTGGAGGGAATTGACGATAAGGTTGAGAAATACCTGCTTCAGAAGGTTGGGATTCGCCTGGACGGGGGGAAGGAGAGGGGCCGTTCCCCAGGTGACGTGAACGGATCGTTTCCGGATTTCATACATGAGGAAGGCAACCACTTCAGTGAGGATCAGATTCACATCCGTTTCACCGCTCTGGGAGTCATCCCGCGAGAAACAAAGGATGCCGCGGGTGAGCCGGGAGAGCCGCTGGGCCTCCTGGTGTATGCGTTCCACCATCTCGGTTACGGCGTCGGGAAGATCCTTCTCGCGCAGAACCATCTGGGAAGCCGCGGCAATTACGGACAGGGGAGTATTGATCTCATGGATGATTCCGACGGACAGCCTGCCCAACTCCGCCATCTTCTCGTTGTCGGCCAGCTGTCTGAGCAGTTTTTCGTCGACATCTTCATCCCGCGGAGTATGTTCGGCGCGTGAAGTATCCATGCTGTTCCCGAAAAGAAATTCCGGATGCGATTGATAAAGGGGCATCACGGATAAAGCCGCCCGGCGCGGACGGCTTTATCCGTGATGCATACCCTATGACCGCACGGCCCGGATCAGAATAGGTTGTAGCCGGATTCTGAGTGCTGGGTCTGGTCGAGGCCCATGATCTCGTCTTCCTTTTCCACCCTGAGGCCGATGGTCTTCTGCAGTACGAAGGCGATAGCGAGGGTGACTGTAAAGGCGTAGGCGCCTGCTGCCCCGATGGCCACCAGCTGGGTCATGAACTGGCCGGTGTTGCCGGCTATCAGGCCGGTCGCCCCGACGGTAGCCAGCGCTCCGGTGGCGATGGCGCCGAATGTCCCGCCCACGCCGTGCACGCCGAAGGCATCCAGGGAGTCGTCATACTTGAACTTTGCCTTTACCAGGATTGCGCCGTAGCAGACAAGCCCGGCGCCGATGCCGATCACGATTGCCCATGCCGGGGTAACGAAACCGGCAGCCGGGGTGATGCCGACGAGTCCGGCCACCACGCCCGATGCGAAACCGAGGGCGCTGGGTTTTCCGGAATGGATCCATTCGGCGAGCATCCAGGTGAGGCCGGCTGCTGCCGGGGCGACGGTGGTGGTGGTGAAGGCGAGTGCCGCCAGGCCGCCTGCCGCGTCGGAGGTGTTGACACCGACGATGGCGCTGCCCGCGTTGAATCCGTACCAGCCGAACCAGAGGAGGCCGGTGCCCAGCAGGGTCAGGGGAAGGGAGTGGGGCGCCATCCGTTCGTGGGGAAAACCGTGGCGTTTGCCGAGGAAGATGATCATCGCCAGGGCCGAGATACCGGAGGAGAGGTGGACGACCGTGCCTCCCGCGAAGTCGAGGGCGCCTTTCTTGAAGAGCCAGCCGTCAACCATCCATACCCAGTGGGCGAGGGGATCGTACACCAGGGTCGTCCAGAGGAGCACGAACAGGCAGTATGCCGCGAACTTCATCCGTTCCGCGAGAGCGCCGGAAACCAGGGCAACGGTGATCATGGCGAACATGCACTGGAACATGGCAAAGATGTATTCGGGCACGGCGCCCGGCTCCGAGGCCACATTCTGGAAAAGGGCATAGACCGGCGCTCCGTCCTTGAAGGAGATCAGGCCGTTCAGCATTGCCTTGCCCAGGCCGCCCAGCAGTCCGTTTCCGATGTCGGGGCCGAAGGAGAGGGTGTAGCCGATGATGACCCACTGCACGCCGACGATGCCCATGGCCACGAAGGAGTGCATCATGGTGGACAGCACGTTTTTCGAGCGGACCATGCCGCCGTAGAAGAGAGCCAGTCCGGGGATCATGAGCAGTACGAGCGCCGCTGAAATCAGCAGCCAGGCGGTGTCACCGGTATTCAGGACCGGCGCCACCGTTGCCGGTGCGGCAGGCGCCGCAGCTTGCTCGGCATATGCAAACAAAGGGGTCACAACTGTTGCGAGACCGGCAATGACAGAAGGTAGAAATGCTTTGTATCTCATAGATGCCTCCATTAGTATGCTTTTTTAGAAATTGTACAGGACCTTGACGCCGTACAGGCTTTCGTCGCTGACGCCTCCCAACTGGCGCGCCTTGGAACTGATGGCGTTTGAGTAGGTGTAGGAAGGCGATATCTTGAGTTTGTCCGTCACGGCGTAATCCATGCTCGCGCTCAACTCGTAGTTGTGCCAATTGTTGTAATCGATGCCGTAGAGCTGGGCGGAGTAGTTCGACTGGTTGTAGCTGACAAGGGCGCCGAGATTCAGCCCCAGATTTTTCATGAGCGGAAGGGAGTGGCCCACGGAGAAGGTATAGAACAGGCCGGTGCTCTTGGCCATTTTGCAGTCCCAGTATACCGCGAAGGTGGGAGAGAGCAGCGTGTTGACCGTTGTCTTTAGATACAGTTCATCGGTGTCGCGCAGGCCTTCGAGAGAGTAGAAGGTGTTTCCCGCATTGAAGGTCAGCATCTCGATGGGAGTGAACGTGTAGTTGAGGGTAACGTCGGTCTCGGTTATCTCGCCGGCCTTGTAGCCGCCGCCCTCGTGCATCATCAGGTTGCTCCAGTAGCTCAGGGTGAAGCCCTTGTAGCCGAGATCGGCTCCGAACTGGGTAACCCACTGGTTGCCGCTCAGGTCGATTCCGCGGAAGATGTACTTGTTGTACATGCCGACGTAGGCATCGCCCGTAAGGCTCACTTCGGCGCGTGCCGAGGCTGCCGCTCCCGCGACGACGAATGTCAATGCAATAATCACCATCCCTATTTTCTTCATATTCGACTCCTTTCGATTCAATGAAATTAAATAAAAAATATCAGAGGGCTTCCCCGCCCTTTTCTCCGGTCCTGATGCGTATCGCTTCTTCCAGCGGAAGGACGAAAATTTTGCCGTCGCCGATCCTTCCGGTCTTGGCGGAATCCTCGATGGTCTCAATCACCTTGAGGACCATGTCGTCGCTGACGGCGATTTCGAGCTTTACCTTGGGGATGAAGTCAACCACGTACTCGGCGCCGCGGTACAGTTCCGTGTGGCCCTTCTGCCTGCCGAATCCCTTGACCTCGCTCACGGTTATCCCCATGACGCCGATTTCGTTTAGTGCGTCTTTCACCTCATCCAACTTGAACGGTTTTATGATTGCTTCTATCAGCTTCATTGTCTGCCCCCGCTTCTCTGGAATTTGTTTCCGGTTTGTACGAACGATTCATTGTCTGTCGGACTGGACCCTTCACCCCGCAACCACGTAATTGCTTTTATGACTTCCTCCTTTCACGATGATTTCCGGAAAATCATCCGCCTGTCGAGTAGGACATTCGGTTTGTTCGGATACATGAAAAAGCGTCGTTGTACTTTTCCTTGTTCCTATGGCTCGGTATTTTGCATCGGGTATGCCAGTGTTGGCGTAATAAAATTACTCAATAAATACAATGTGTTATAGCGAGGAAACATTTGTTGCGCTGGAAACGGCACATGGTTCTGTGGAGAATTGCCTGTTATTTAGGCAATTAAAGATGGAATCTCAGACAGAAGGCGCTGTTGAAGGGGAAAATCCGGAAAGAGGGGAGAGAGGGGGCGAATTGTCACTCGCCGCCGAACAGGACGGTGATGAACTGGGAGAGTGTCGTGAGGGAATTGGTGAAGACGAGCACCCCGATGACGATAAGGAAGAACCCGGTCACGATTTCAAAGATTCTGATGGATTTCTTGAAGCGGTTGAACAGGTCGAGGAATTTGTGGAGGGCCAGGGCCGAGATGAAGAACGGGGTTCCGAGTCCGAGAGAGTAGGTAAGGAGAAGCGACATCCCCTGGTAGATCTTTTCTTCCGTGGCTGCAATCATGAGGATGGACGCCAGGATCGGGCCGATGCAGGGGGTCCATCCCGCGGCGAACGCCAGTCCCACCAGGAAGCTTCCGATGTAGCCGGCAGGCTTGCGATGGATAACGATGCGCTTTTCCCCCAGCAGCACCCCAAGGTGCACGAGCCCGGTCACATGGATGCCGAACAGGACGATGAGCACCCCGCCAATCTTCCGGATCACCGGCATATGCGCCTGGAAGAAACTCCCGATGTAGGTGGCGGAGGCCCCGAACGCCGCGAACACGGCGGTGAAGCCGGCAATAAAAAGGAGGGAGTGGATCATGGTCTTTTTCCTGACCACGTGGGAGGGGTGCTCCGCCTTCAGATCCGCAAAGGAACAGCCGGTGATATAGGTGATATACGAAGGTATGAGGGGAAGGACGCACGGGGAGAGAAACGAGAGCAGCCCGGCGATAAAGGCCCCGATATAGGTTATGTTGGTTGATTCCATGCAAATTCCTCGTGCATCAGCGCCCGCGACGTGCGCAGCCCCGCGCCGAACGGACCGGGGACAGGGCGGAATTCGGCGGATGCGGTATGTGTCGGGATTCAGCGGCTGCGGACATGGAAAGAGTGCGGCTTGTCGGAAGGGTGTCAATGGCGACGTGTTACGATGTAGTCGGCGAGGGAGAGCAGCGCTTGCCTGTGAGGCGAGTCCTGAAACGATGCCAGTCGCGACTTTCCACGTTCAACGTATGCGCGGGCCGTCCGTATCGTGTATTCGATGCCGCCATAGGCGGAAACAAGGGAGACGACCCCGCGGAATCCGTCGTCGTCCAGGGAGTCGCTCCCGAGCACGTCTTCGATCTGTTGCTTTTCCGCTGCCGTGCACTGCTTCAGCGTATGGATCAGGGGGAGGGTGACCTTTCCCTCTTCCAGGTCGTGGCCGATACTCTTGCCGAATTTCTCCTCGCTGGACACGTAATCGAGGGTGTCGTCAATCAACTGGAAGGCGATCCCCACATCCATGCCGAAATCCCGCAGGGCCGATTCCCTTTCCCCGCGTGTCCCGCCGAGTATCGCGCCCACCTGGCATGCGGTGGCGAGGAGCACCGCGGTCTTGCTTTTAACCACCTCGATATACCTTTCCTCCGTTGTGGCTGGATCGCTCATGGAAGCCAGTTGCAGAACCTCGCCCTCGGCTATCCTGGTGGTGGCGTCGGCGATGATCCGCAGAACGTCGAGATCGCCGTCTTCGACGATGATGGAAAAGGATTTGGAGAAAAGATAGTCTCCTACCAGCACGGACGCCTGGTTGCCCCACAGGGTGTTGGCCGAGGCGATGCCGCGCCGCAGGACGGCATTGTCCACGACGTCGTCGTGGAGAAGGGTTGCCGTGTGGATGAATTCTATGACGCTCGCAAGGAGCACATGGCGCTCGCCCTCGTATCCGCACAGCCGCGCCGAAAGGATCAGCAGGGCGGGACGGATCCTTTTGCCGCCGCTGGAAAGAAGGTATTCGCCAACCTTCCGGATGAGGTCCACATCGGATTTCAGGTCTTTCCTGAATTGCAGCTCGACATTTTTCAGCTCCGTTTCGATGAGAGCTAAAGCAGATTCCATGCGGAAACCTCGGGCGAAAGTATGCGGCCATAGTAAAAGAATGCCGTTAGATTTGTCAAAGTTTTTCTCCCCCGGAGTCCGTGCCCGGAAACGGGACGGCCCGCCGTCGGCGGGCCGTTCACTCGTGGGGGCTGGGACGTGTCTCTCAGTACCAGTAGTAGGGCCGGAAGGACCAGTAGGGAGGCCCCCACCAGATCGGGTTGTAGAAGTATCCGGGTGGAGGATAGTACGCGGGTTCCGTCTCTGATTTCTTCCAGACATAGATTTCCCGGATGGCGACCACCGGGTACAGGTACTCGATCTTTTCCAGGCGCCGGCTCTCCTTTCCCCGCACCTGGCCCACCAGGGTAACCCGGCGGCCGGCC